>NZ_JBBPFR010000006.1:0-226027 GCF_037969685.1 Stenotrophomonas sp. G106K1
TCCCATGACAGCGGGACGGTGCGCGGCAAACGAAGTATCCACGGTGGTAGAGCCGAGATCCGCCAGGTCCTCTACATGGCCAGCATGTCGGCGCTGCAGCACGAACCTCGATTGCGGGACTTTTATCGCTCGCTGCGGGCGCGCGGCAAGGAGGCCAAAGTGGCCATCGTGGCCGTGATGCGCAAGATGCTGGTGATCCTCAACGCCCGAGTACGTGACGCCCAAAGCGGACCGACCCCCGCCTGACCTCAGTGCGTGCGTACATCCAGAGGCTGCCGGCCAGCGGCCGGCACTACCGTGCCCGTCTGCAGGAAGGGCCGAAGCTCCTCCTGCAAACACAGTTGCTACAGGGACGTATTTACGGCGTCCCCGCAATCCGACACCACCTCGCCATCCCACGGAATGTCGCTGTTGAAGTTGCTTCGGCTGTTGCAGTTGCTCCGGCCTCTGCGGGTGCCGGGCGCAGCCCGGCCAGAACCCTTACTCTGCCGGCTTGGCGGCCGCGCTGGCGGCGACGCTCGCGGCACGCCGTGACAGCACTGCCTCGCGATGGGCGATGTAGGCGTTGGCGGCGAGGATGATGCCGGCGCCAATGATCGTCCAGCGATCTACCGTCTCGGCGAACAGCAACCAGCCGCACAAGGTCACCAGCGGCAACTGGAGGAAGCTGATCGGGGTCAGCGCGGAGACTTCGCCCAGTCGTAACGCGCGCGTCCACAACAACTGGCCGATGGTGCCCAGTACGCCGGTGGCCAGCAGCCAGACCCAGGCGATGCCGGCGGGCCACACCCACACGAACAAGGCCGGTATCAGCGACAGCGGCACCCAGAACACGTAGGTGTAGAGCACCACGGTATCGGCGCTGTCGATGCGGGTGAGCTGCTTGATCTGGATCGCCACCAGCGAGCTGAGCACGGCGGCGGCCACGGCGATCAGGCTGCCGGACGTGAAGCCGGCCGTGCCCGGGCGCACGATCACCAGCACGCCGATGAAGCCGACCACCACCGCCGCCCAGCGCCGTAGGCGGACCTTTTCGCCCAGCCACAGCACCGCAGCGATGGTGACGAACAACGGCGTGGAGTAGGACAGCGAAACGGCCTGTGCCAGTGGCAGGTGGCCCAGCGCCCAGAACGCACACAGCATCGACCCCAGGCCGATCGCGCTGCGCACGAAATAGCGCGGCAGCTGCTGCGTCTTCAACGGGGCATGGCCCGGGCGCAGCAGCATCGGCAGCAGGGCAAGCAGGCCGAAGGCATTGCGGAAGAACGCCACTTCCTGGGTCGGCACGTAGCGGGTGGCGTAGCGGATCGCCACCGCCATCAGGCCGAACGCCATGGTGCTGCCGAGCATCAGCAGCGCCGCCCGCAACGGGGTGGCGCTGGCGGGTAGGGCGGGTGTGCTCACCACTGTGCGCCGAGCAGGCGGGGCTCCGGTTCGATCGGCACGCCGAATTTCTCCAGTACCGAGGCGGAGATCCGCCGTGCCAGCGCCAGCAGTTCAGTGCCGGTGGCGTTGCCGTGGTTGACCAGTACCAGCGCATGGCTGGGCGCAACGCCGGCGTCACCCTCGCGGAAGCCCTTCCAGCCGCAGGATTCGATCATCCAGGCGGCCGAGACCTTGCGGCGATCGTCGCGGTCTGCCGGGAACACCGGCAGCTCGGGGAAGTGCTGCAGCAGCACCTCCACCTGTTCCAGTGGCAGCATCGGGTTCTTGAAGAAGCTGCCCGCGTTGCCCAGCACATCCGGGTCGGGCAGCTTGCGGCGACGGATCGCGATCACCGCATTGGCGACGTCCACCGCACTCGGCAGTTCCACGCCCTGCGCCTGCAGTTCTTCACGGATGCCGGCGTAGCCCATGCGCAGGTCATGCAGCAGGGGCAGCTTCAGTTCGATGGCGGTGATCAGGTAGCGGTCCGGCTGTTGCTTGAACACGCTGTCGCGGTAAGCAAAGCCGCACTGCTCGTTGTCCAGCCGTACCCAGGTCTTTTCCAGGCAGTCCCAGGCCTCTACGGTCTGGATGAATTCGCCGACCTGGGCGCCATAGGCACCGATGTTCTGGATCGGCGATGCACCGGCCGTACCAGGAATCAGCGCCAGGTTTTCCAGTCCGGACAGGCCTTCCTGCAGCGACCACATCACCAGCCCGTGCCAGGACACGCCGGCTCCGGCGCGGATCACGGCGTGGTCCGCACGGTGTTCCAGGAAGGTGATTTCGCGGTTGCCGAACACCAGCACGGTGCCGGGCAGGTCGTCGGCGATCAGCACGTTGCTGCCGCTGCCGAGCACCAGCAACGGGCCATCGGCTACCTCCGGCAGGGCCAGGACCTCCGGCAGCAGCGCGGCATCGTGCAGTTCCAGCAACTGCGCGGCGCTGGCCTGCACGTGGAAGGTGTTCAGCGCCTGCAGCGGCGCGTTACGGGTGAGGGTCCAGCGCAGCGGGGCTGCAGTGTTGTTGGTGTCGTCCATGGGGGTACTCACAGCGGTGCCACCGCGCCGCGGCTGGGCGCCTCGCGTCGGCGCCGGATCGCCTCCACACAATCGGCGACCAGCGCCGGGCCCTTGAAGACCAGGCCGCTGTAGCACTGCACCAGCGCTGCACCGGCGGCCATCTTGGCCACGGCGTCGGCACCGGACAGGATGCCGCCGACACCGACCAGCGGCACCGATTCGGGCAGGCGCGCGCGCAGGCGGCGCAGCACCAGGGTGGACTGCTCCAGCACCGGGGCACCGGAAAGGCCGCCGGCTTCATTGGCCAGCGGATCGCCGGCAACCCGGCTGTGGTCGATGGTGGTGTTGGTGGCGATCACACCGTCCACCTGCAGTTCGCCCAGCACGCGCGCGGCGGCGTCGATGTCGCGCTCGCTGAGGTCCGGGGCCACCTTGACCAGCATCGGCACGCGCCGGCCATGCCGTGCGGCCAGCGCTTCCTGGCGCTCACGCAGCTGGCTGACCAGCTGCCGCAGCGCGGTCTCTTCCTGCAGCTCGCGCAGGCCGGCGGTATTGGGCGAGGAAATATTGACGGTGATGTAGTCGGCCAGCGGGTACACCTTGTCCATGCAGGCGATGTAATCATCGGCGGCCTGTTCGTTGGGGGTGTCCTTGTTCTTGCCGATGTTGATGCCGAGGAGGCCGCGCCGGTTGCGCGCGCGTTCGACGTTGCGCACCAGCGCATCCACGCCCGCATTGTTGAAGCCCATGCGGTTGATGATCGCGTTGTGCGCCGGCAGCCGGAACAGGCGCGGCTTCGGGTTGCCGACCTGCGGCCGCGGCGTGATCGTGCCGATCTCCACGAAGCCGAAACCCAGCGCGAACAGCGCATCGATGTGCTCGCCATTCTTGTCCAGGCCAGCAGCAAGGCCCACCGGATTGGGGAACGTCAGCCCGAACACCGTGCTGGGCATCGGCGCGATGCGTGCGGCCACCAGCGGCGTGGTGCCGGTGCGATAGGCCAGGTCCAGAGCGGACAGGCCGAGACCGTGGGCGCGTTCGGCGTCGAGCGAGAACAGGAAGGGGCGGGCAAGCGAATACATGCGTTGGTTTCAGTCCAGCGTGCCGAGGAAGGCTCGGGTTCGATATTCAAAAGCGACCTGGCCGTCGACGGCGTGGGCGGTGAACAGGTCCTGCAGCGCAGCCAGCATCGGCGCGTGGCGCGGATGGCCGGGCTGCGGCGCGTAGGAAGAAGACAGCAGGCGCCCGCTCAGGGCGTCCAGGTCCAGGTGCTGCACGTTCGGCAGTTGCACCATGCCGCGCAGGCCGGAGCCGAACCAGGCCTGCATGGTGTCGTCGTCCTGGTAGCGTTCGGCCACCGCGGTGTAGTCGGTGCCGTAGTCCAGCAGCAGTTGTTCGTAGCCGACCAGGAACGGACTGGCATCGAGCAGACGCGAATTCCAGTAGATCAGCGCCAGGCCGCCCGGGCGCAGGATGCGCTGCCACTCGGCGCGCACGGCCACGGTGTCGAACCAGTGGAAGGCCTGCGCGGCACTGACCAGGTCAACGCTGGTATCGGCCAGGCCGGTGGCCTCGGCGCGGCCATCGACGGCGGAGAAGTGTGGATACTGCGGCGCCAGCCAGTGCTCGGCGGCGGTGCGCATCGCCGCGTTGGGTTCGACGGCGACCAGTGGATGGCCGGCGGCCAGGAACTGCCGGCTGGAGATGCCGGTGCCTGCGCCGATGTCAGCAACCAGCGCGCTGGTTGCCACGGCCATCGGGCCATGCAGCCAGTCCATCAGCGCGGCCGGATAGCCGGGGCGGTAGCGGACATAGTCCGCGACGCGGCTGCTGAAGCGTTCAGTGCTGTCCGGGGAGGTCATCGTGCTTTCACCAGCGCAGTCCAGGTTTGGCGTCGGCACCAGCCGCCACCATCGCGAAGATCAGGATGGCCACCAGGCCCACCGCAGCGAGGATGTTGAGCCAGCCCATGATCAGCCCGGCCAGGGCCATGCCATCGCCCTCCTGTTCGCCAGCGCGGCGGCGGATCTCGGCGCGGGCCAGGTGCCCGGTGATGATGGCAACGACGGCGGCGACACCCGGCAGCACGGTCCAGCTGCAGATGCCCGCGATCAGGCTGACCACGGCCAGGGCGTTGCTCTGTCGGGGTGGCACGCTCATCGAGTCCTCCATGGCAGTGCCGACATGATAGTGCCTCTGCTCCGGCAATCCCATGGGCAGTGCCCTGTAGAGCCGAGCCCATGCTCGGCTGACGCTTCGGCTGGTACGGCATCGCCCGCGTTGCGCGCGCAAGCCGAGCGTGGGCTCGGCTCTACAGATTCAGCCCATCAACACCTGGCCGCCATCGACGTTGAGCACGTGGCCGGTGATCCAGCGCGCCAGCGGCGAGCACAGGAACAGCGCGGCGTCGGCGATCTCGCGCGGCTGCCCGAAGCGGCCGAACGGAATCTTCGCCAGGGTGCCGTGGTACAGCGCCGGGTCTTCGACACGACGTCGATCCCAGAGACCATCGGCGAATTCGATCGAGCCTGGTGCAATGGCGTTGACCCGGATCCGGTCCGGGGCCAGAGCCAGCGCCTGCGAGGTGGTGTAGTGCGAGAGTGCGGCCTTGGCCGCCGCATACGGCGCGCCGCCGGGACGCGGCTGCTGCGCGGCGATGGAGGACAGATTGAGGATGCAGGCGTCCGACGAGGCGCGCAGCCACGGCAACGCAAGGCGCGAGGCGCGGACAGCGGCCATCAGGTCGATCTGCAGGCTGGCGGCCCAGCTGTCTTCGTCATCGGCCATGCCGTAGCCGGTGGCGTTGTTGACCAGCACATCGATGCCGCCGAGCGTATCGGCGGCGGCCTGCAGCCAGGCGTCTATGCGGCCAAGGTCGCCCAGATCGGCGACGAAGGTGTGCAGCTGCGTGCCCTGTGCCTGCGCATCGGCCTGCAGGGCATCGAGGCCGGCCTGGCCGCGCGCGCAGACCGAAACCTGCGCTCCGGCGCCGACAAACGCCAGCGCCAGTTCGCGACCGATGCCCTTGCTGCCACCGGCAATCAATACCCGGCGGCCGGTGAAATCGATCACCGGCCGGCCGTCGCGCAGAGACGCGGTCTCTGCCATCACAGGTCGAACTTGATGCCCTGGGCCAGCGGCAGCGAATCGGAATAGTTGATGGTGTTGGTCTGGCGGCGCATGTAGACCTTCCATGCATCCGAACCGGATTCGCGACCACCGCCGGTGTCCTTCTCGCCACCGAAGGCACCACCGATTTCCGCGCCCGAAGTGCCAATGTTGACGTTGGCGATGCCGCAGTCCGAACCGGCCGCCGACAGGAAGCGCTCGGCGGTCTTCAGGTTGGTGGTGAAGATCGAGGAGGACAGGCCCTGCGGCACGCCGTTCTGCATGTCGATGGCTTCGTCCAGCGTGCTGTACTTCATCACGTACAGGATCGGCGCGAAGGTCTCGTGCTGCACTACTTCATCGCTGTTCTTCAGGCCGGTGACGATGGCAGGCAGTACGAAGTTGCCGGCGCGGTCGATGCGCGTACCGCCGGTTTCGATGGTGCCGCCGCTGGCCTTGGCCTTCTCAATGGAGGCCAGGAACTGCTGCACGGCACCGTCGCTGTTGAGCGGGCCCATCAGGTTGGCCGGGTCGGTCGGATCGCCGATCTTGCCTTCCACCTGCTTGTACGCCTTGACCAGCGTGGCCAGCACGTCGTCATGGATGGATTCGTGCACGATCAGGCGACGGGTGGTGGTGCAGCGCTGGCCGGCGGTGCCGACCGCACCGAACACGATGCCGGGGATCGCCAGCTTCAGGTCGGCGGTTTCGTCGAGGATGATCGCGTTGTTGCCGCCCAGTTCCAGCAGGCAACGGCCGAGACGGTGCGCCACCTTCTCGGCAACCGTGCGGCCGACCTGGGTGGAACCGGTGAAGCTGATCAGCGGCACGCGCTTGTCGGCCACCATTTTTTCCGACAACGCGGTGCCGGCGTCGTTGATCAGGAAGAACAGATCCGGGAAACCGGCATCGCGCAGCGCTTCATTGCAGATGCGCATCGAGGCGATGGCGGTCAGCGGGGTCTTGTTGGACGGCTTCCACAGGCAGATGTCGCCGCAGATCGTGGCCAGGAACGAGTTCCATGCCCACACCGCCACCGGGAAGTTGAACGCGCTGATGATGCCGACCAGGCCGAGCGGCTGGTACTGCTCGTACATGCGGTGGCCCGGGCGCTCCGAATGCATGGTGTAGCCGTACAGCATGCGGCTCTGGCCCACGGCAAAGTCGGCGATGTCGATCATCTCCTGCACTTCACCGTCGCCCTCGGGCTTGCTCTTGCCCATTTCCAGCGCGACCAGCGAACCGAGGGCGTCCTTGTGCTTGCGCAGCGCTTCGCCGCACAGGCGCACGGCTTCACCGCGACGCGGGGCCGGGGTGGTGCGCCAGACCTTGAAGGCTTCCTGCGCACGAGCGATGACGGTTTCGTACTCGGCTTCGGTGGTGGCGCGGACCTGCGCGATCGGCTCGCCGGTGGTCGGGTTGATCGGGGTGATCAGCTCACCGCCGGTAGCGCTCGACCACTCCCCGTTGCCCAGGTAGGTGCCAGCGTTGATCGCGTCCAGACCAAGGGACTTGAGCAGCTCGGAAGACATGCAGACTCCTGTGTTTCGTTACGTTGTGTTTGGTGCCGTCGCGGGCAGGTGGGGGCGCGACGAACTGAGCCGCCGATGGTAACAGAGCGACCAGAACTGCCATGGTGCGCCGCGCCAGTGGCAGTGGCGTCGCAGACGAATGCTTGGAGGGCAGGGCGGCTTGCCTGTAAACTTGGCGGCTGCATGGCCCCGTAGCTCAGCTGGATAGAGCGTCCCCCTCCTAAGGGGAAGGTCGCCCGTTCGAATCGGGCCGGGGTCACCATCCACGTCGGGCGCATCGACCCGCGCCCGCAAAACGCCGGTGCCATGGATCACGTCCTGCAGCCCGTCCTGCCTTCGCACTTCGCGGTCATCGCCGGCTGGCTCGACTCACCTGAGGCGACCCTGCGCTGGGCAGGTCCCGGTGTGCCGATTCCCTTGCCTGCCGATGCCTTCGCCGCTGCGTTGGCGTTGCCTATGCGCCCGGGCTGGGCACTGCTGGATGCCGACGGCACCTGCCTGGGCTTCGGCCAGTTCTGGCAGACCGCAGCTGGCAGCACACACCTTGGGCGCATCATCGTGTCGCCACAGGCACGCGGCCGCGGGCTGGGCCGGGCGTTGATGATGGCGCTGTGCGCCGAAGCCGTTCGCCGCACCGATGCAGTGCAACTGACATTGAAGGTCTATCGGCACAATCCGGCCGCCGTGGCGCTGTACCGCGACCTTGGCTTCGTTGCCAGCGAAGAAGCGTCCACGCCAGAACTGCTGTTCATGGCCCGCCGTACCGCCTGAGCTGCGGAAGAGCGCTCTCCACTCCCGCTGCACATCACCTGCACGCGCTGCTGCAAGCGGACTCGGCAGTCTGGTGCTGTCCCCATCGGTTGCCTAGGAGCGCCCCCATGAATACCCCCGGCACCCCCAAGCCTTCCTGGCGCCAGCGCAACGTGCTGCTGACCGTTGCCGCCGTACTGCTGGTGATCGTGCTGATCCTGCTTTTCATCCCCTGGTAGCTGCACGGCCGCCGCCAGGTGCGGCGTGATTTCCCTTCCATTTCAATGCCGCCGGTAGCCCATGGCCCGGCGGTTTTTTTGTGCGCGCCCCTGCCGGTCTCCTCGTCCCGGCTCCGAAAATGCGTGACGAATTGCCGGAAAGGGCGGTCCGGCTGCCGGATCCGTGCACGAGCCCCCGGAGGCCGGTTGCTACAACTGTGCTCGCTGGGCCGGCGCCAAATTCAGCAAATTTAAATGTGACGTACATCACACAATTGTTTGTATTGTGTTATCTTCGTCACAGTTTTGCGCACCTGACCAACAGGGGCCAGGGATGGTTGTAGTCGCCACGGAGCCGGCAGACACGCATTCGTAAGCGTCTCCGGGTCCGGGAGAACCATCCCCGGCAACCCACTGAACAGCGGCCCCACTGCGGGGCCGATGACGGGGAAAAAACCAACATGTGGCAGTCGACGACGTCGCGCATCAGCGCGGGCGGTGAATCCGTTCATCCTGAAAAAAGTGCACACCCAGGCCGGGCCGGACGATGGCTGGCCGCTGGCCTGCTGTTGCTGCTCTCAGTGCTGCTGCCATCGTCGACCTGGGCTGCGGCCTACGCGACCGGCGGCACCAGCCCCTACCGCAACACGGTGCTGTGGCTGACCTGGGGCGGCGGCTCGGCGCTGGGCACGCATGGGGTGACGCTGAACAGTGGCGATACCTCGTCGATCTCCATGCCCGTTGCCTCCGGCATCGACCTCAACGTCAGCTGCAGCCTGGCCAACATCAGCGGTGGTGGCATCCTGCAGAGCTACCGTCCCGGCAACTTCAGCGGCGACAGCCTGGATGACCTGTACAACGTCGGTGGCGCTGGCGGTGCCAACCAGCTGATCGCGGGCATCTCGCGCAGCGCCGGCACATCCTCTTTCGAGATCAACTGCGTCTCGACACTGGGCGGCGCGCCCTATCGTCTGCGCGGCGTGGTGATGGCCGACGCCGAGTCGATCAACAACAGCGGCGAGTTCGTCGAAGCCAGTGCACTGGGCACCTGGAACGTGGTGGAGATGCGCAAGAACCTCGGCGCAGGTGCCTACAACGTGACCAAGTCCAGCAGCGGCGGCAACAGCGTGATCCGCTTCGGGCCGGGCAACGACAACAACACTGCTGCGGTGACGTTCCTCAACTTCGACAATGCCGCGCATGCGCCGGGCAACCTCGCGGTGAACATGGGCTTCTCGATGCGCGGCGGCGGCACCACCGCCATCGCCATCGGCCTGCTGGTGCCCTACGCCGACTTCGGCGATGCACCGCAGAGCTATGGCGACGCCATGCACGTGGTGGACGATCTGCAGTTCCGCCCCGATGGCCTGCCGGTCAATGCCACCCCCACCAACATCAACACCGCCGGCTATACACCGGGCGGCCTGGCACCGCCGCTGACCGACTTCCTCGGCACCGTGGGCCCGGATACCGAGCAGAAGAGCAGCTACAGCGCCGATGCGAAGGGCGACGACAACTTCCCCGCGGGCAATCCCAACGAAGAGAATGCCTGGTCGACGAACTACGTGCTGACGGTGATGCAGGCCGGTACCCAGATCGGCCAACCGGTGGCGTGCGTGGGCAACGGCAGCGTGGCTGGCTGGATCGACTTCAACCGCAACGGCACCTTCGACCCGGGCGAGCGCAGCAACACCGCTGCCTGCAGTGGCGGCGGGGCCAATCTGAGCTGGACCGTCCCCGCGCAGGTAAGCGCCGGTACAAGTTACGTGCGCCTGCGCTATGCGACCAATGCGGCGCAGATCCAGCAACCGACCGGCGTGGCCGATGACGGTGAAGTGGAAGACCATCTGATCACCATCACCGCACCCGCGCTGAAGGTGGTGAAGGGCAACAATGCCACCGGCGGCATCTGGAACTACGGCCAGACCGGTACCCAGTACACGCTGACGATCAGCAACACCACCAGCGTGCCGACCGGCAATCCGCCGAACGTGCCGGCGGGTGTGATCACCGTGCGCGACCAGTTGCCGGCGGGTATCGTGCCGAACTGGACCGGAACCCTCAGCAGCGGCAGCTGGAGCTGTACGGCGAGCGGTCAGGCGGTGACCTGCACCAGCAGCCAGGTGCTGTCGGCAGCCGGCACCGCCGGTGACAGCAGCAGCTTCACCCTGCCGGTGACGGTGTCCGCATCGGCAAGCGGCCTGCTGCGCAACCACGCCAGCGCCGGTGGCGGCTACGATCCGTTCAACGGTGGCAATCCGCCTGAACCGGGCGAGGCGTGCACCGACGCCAACCACTGCACCCGCAGCGATGTGACCGTGCCGGTCACCCGGGTGAGCTATGCGAAACGCTCCAACACCACCGGACCGGTGACGGTCGGAGCGACGGTGAGCTACACGGTCGATGTGACCATTGCCGACGGCAACAGCCGCGACGTGCTGACCCTGACCGATACCCTTGGCACCGGCCTGGACTTCGCCAGCGTGACCAATGCCGGCGCCTTCACCTGCAATGCCGCCAATCCGTTGGTGTGCACGCTGCCAGCGGGCACCGTGCCGGGCACCTACAGCCTGACCTATGCGGCCACCGTCAACGCACAGGCCAGTGGCCAGGTGGTCAATACGGTGGTTGGCACCGGCACCGACACTCCCACCTGCAGCAGCAACTGCACCACCACCACACCAGTAGCGGCGCCGCGCATCTCGGTATCCAAGGCCAGCGGTGCGGCCGGCCCGGTCGCGGTGGGCGACAGCGTTGCCTACACGGTGAGCGTGGTCGTGGCCGATGCGCGCACCACCGCTGTGACTACGCTGACCGACACCCTGGGCACCGGCCTGGACTTCGGCAGCCTGACCAATGCCGGCGGCTTCAGCTGCGTGCCCGGCAATCCGCTGGTGTGCACGCTGCCTGTCGGCACGGTGCCAGGAACCTATGCGTTCTCGTATACCGGCATCGTCAATGCACAAGCTGTTGGCCAGGTGCGCAATGCCGTTGTGCCGAGCGGTCCCGACAATCCGTCGTGTGTCGGCAGCTGTGATACCACCACGCCACTGGCCAGCCCGCAGGTGAGCTACGCCAAACAGGCGTCCACCGGTGGACCGGTGGGGGTGGGCGACAGCATCGGCTATACGCTCAGCGTGACCGTTGCCCGTTCGCGCACCACCGATGTGGTCACCCTCACCGATACGCTGGGCAGCGGCCTGGATTTCAGCAGCGTGACCAGCGCCGGCATCTTTACCTGCAATGCGGCCAACCCGCTGGTGTGCACGCTGCCCGCCGGGACGGTGCCGGGTACCTACAGCCTGAGCTACACCGCCACGGTCAATGCGCAGGCCAGTGGCACCGTGCGCAATGCGGTGCTCGGCACCGGCACCGACACGCCTTCGTGCACGACCAACTGCGATACCACCACGCCGGTGGCGACGCCGGGCGTGAGCTATGCCAAGTCGGTGAACAGCGCCGGCCCCGTGTCGGTGGGTGACAGCCTGACCTACACCTTGACCACGGTGGTGACCAACTCGCGCACCACCGACGTGGTGACGCTGACCGACACGCTGGGCAATGGCCTGGATTTCGGCAGCGTGACCGGTGCCGGCCTCTACGCCTGCAATGCGGCCAATCCGCTGGTGTGCACATTGCCGGCGGGTACCGCACCGGGTAGTTATAGCCTGTCGTACACCGCCGTGGTCAACGCCCAGGCCACCGGCCAGGTGACCAATGCGGTGCTGGGCAGCGGCGGCGACAACCCGAGCTGCACCGTCAACTGCGATACCACCACGCCGGTGGCAGGCAGCCAGATCGACTACCGCAAGACCTCGGCCGCCGCCGGCCCGGTCAAGGTGGGCGACAGCATCGCCTACACCCTGACCGCGGTGGTCAGCCGCTCGCGCACCACTGCTGTGTTCAGCCTGACCGACACGATGGGGCAGGGCCTGGACTTCGGTTCGGTCACCGCCACTACCGGCTTCACCTGCAACGCCGCCAATCCGCTGGTGTGCACGTTGCCGGCCGCCACCGCACCGGGGACCTACACGGTCGACTACACCGCGACGGTGAATGCGCAGGCCAAGGGCAGCGTCAGCAACGCCGTGCTTGGCAGTGGCACAGGAACCAATACCTGCACCACCGACTGCACCACCACCACCCCGGTGCTGGCGGCGACAGTCACTTACCGCAAGTCCTCCAGCACCGCATCGCCGGTCAACATCGGCGATGCGGTGGACTACAGCGTCGAGGTGGTGGTCGCCAACTCGCAGACCACCGATGTGCTCACCCTGACCGATACCCTGGGCACAGGCCTGGACCTGCAGTCGGTGACCCAGCCGGGCGCCTTTACCTGCAACGCCAGCAATCCGCTGGTATGCACGCTGCCGGCGGGCACCGCACCCGGGACCTACACGCTGGGCTACCGCGCGCAGGTCAACGCGCAGGCCAGTGGCAGCGTCCGCAATGCGGTGCTGGGCAGTGGCGGCGACACCCCCACCTGCACCGGCACCTGCAGTACCGAACACGTGCTGGCCGAGCCGCGCGTGGTGCTGGAAAAGCTGTCCGGCCCGGCCAGTGGCAGTGAAGTGCGTCCGGGCGACCGCCTGCGCTATACCCTGCGGGCCACGGTCGAGCGCGCTTCGCTGCGGCAGCCGCTGCAGCTGCTGGATACGCCCGACGCCGGGCTGAGCGTGGACACGCTGCCGGCTGGCTGCGTGCAGCAGGGCACCGACATCGTCTGCACGCTGCCGACCGGTACGCCGGTGGGGCAGCATGAATTCGTCTACCAGGCCATCGTCAACCAGGAAGCACGCACGGAAGTGCTCAACCGCCTGCGCGGCCAGTACCCCGATGGTTCGCCGCCGCCGGAATGCAGCACCTGCGAAACGCGGCACAAGGTGATCTCGGACTTCGCGCTGCGCATCACCAAGACCGCCAACCCGCGCCTGGTGAAAGTCGGCGACCTGGTGCGTTACCAGCTGGTGGTCGAGAACGTCGGCAGCAGCCATTGGCGCGACGGCGTGGTGGTCGATACACCGCCGCCGGGCTTCAGCTATGTGGATGGCTCGATGCGCGTGGCCGACGACGACGGCGCGTTCTCGCTGGGCGGCAGCCAGACCCCGCTGCGCATCGGCGCGGTCGACATTGCCGTGGGCCGCAGTGCCACCATCACCTACCTGTTGCGTGTGGGTGCGGGCGTGCGCGCCGGCAACCACATCAACCAGGCCGTGGCCACTGCCGACGACGGCACCCCGCTGTCGAACGTGGCGACCGCTGAAGTGCGCATGGATGCCGATCCGCTGCTGGAAGACAGCCTGGTATTCGGCACCGTGTTCGATGATCGCGATGGCGACGGCTGGCAGGACAGTGCGGAACTGAGGGGCGTGCGCGTGCAGGGTGGTTTCGCACCGGCTGCCTACGTGCCGGGTTCGACCACGCTGGATCGTGGCGATGGCCCGCAGCCGTTGGCCGATGCCAGCGCGCCGCTGCTGCATGGCGTGCAGGTGGGCGTGGTGCATGGGCTTGCGTCTACCTCGGACACGGTCGAGAGCCACCAGGTGGTGATCCGCCAGCGCCTGCGCGAACTGGCCTTCACCGATGATTTCGTGCTGGAAAGCGCACAGGGCCATCGCCTGCAGCTGGATGCCCAGGGTGGCGCAACCGTGCAGCGCAGCGGCGAGGCGGCGAAGGGCCTGACCGCGGCGGAGCCGGTCGTGCATCGCGAGATCGCGCGGGTGGCCGAGGGCTATGAAGTGGCCTACGTGATCCGCAACCACGGCATCCAGGAGCAGGGCATTCCCGGCGTGCGCCTGGCCACGGTGGAGGGCCTGCTGATCGAAACCGATCCGTTCGGTCGTTACCACCTGGCCGATGTGCACGGTGGCGATGCGCGATTGGGCCGCAACTTCATCGTCAAGCTGGATCCGGCAACGGTACCGGGTGGTTCCGAGCTGACCACCGAAAATCCGTTGCTGCGTCGGGTCACCCAGGGCGTGCCGACCCGCTTCAGCTTCGGCGTGCGCCTGCCGCCGTCGCCGCAGGCGGCCGCCGAGCGCGCCGAGCTGGCGTTGGGGGAGGTGTTGTTCGCGCCGGGCAGCAGCGAACTGCGCGCCAGCTATCGCCCGGTGCTGGCGAAGATGGCCGCGGTGGTTGACCGTTACCAGGGCGGTGACGTGGTGATTGCCGCCAACGGCGAAAGCCAGGCATTGGCCTTCGCCCGTGCGGTGGCCGTGCGTGATGCGCTGCAGGCCGAGGTGGCCGAAGGGGCGCGCGCTGGCCTGAGTGTGCAGCTGCGTACCGACGTGCGCGATCCGCACTCGCTGGTTGCTGGCGTTGATGCCGGTGGTGCGTTGCTCGGCAACGTGCTGTTCGACACCGACAAGGCGGTGATCCGCGAGGAGTTCAAGCCGCTGTTGGCCGCGATCGCCGCGCGCTTGGAGCAGATGGGGGGCGGCCAGGTCAGCCTGGTCGGTCATACCGATGTGCGTGGCAGCCACGTCTACAACCAGGCGTTGGGCCTGCGCCGTGCCAATGCCGTGTTCGAAGCGCTGCGCGTCCAGCTCAGCCCCGCCGTGCAGCAGCGTCTGCGCGTGCGCAACGAGGAGACCGCCGCCACCCGCGCGGCGGCCCGCCAACAGGAGGCCCGCCGATGAGCGCCCATCACTCTGTCGTCCGGCGTCCTGCCCGCCTGCACCGCGCCGCGTTGTACCAAGCGCTGCTGTTGAGCCTGACAGCAACCGCACAGGCGGCGCCACCGCCGGCCAACGTCACGTCCAGCGACGCCGCGCCGATCCACTGCGAGAGCAATCAATGCAGCGCCGACGGCGACCTCCTGTTCACCCTGCGCTCGCGCAGCTTCGATGAGCCGGTGACCGACGGCACGTCGACGCGTTCGTCGTCGCAGGTACTGCAGCCCGACCGCCGCGTAAGTGTTGCCCTGGACGAGCCGGGCAAGGCGACCGTGCGCGGTGAGTTCATGATCCGCCTGCCGGAAGGCGGCGCGATCTGGGCCACCGAAGACCCCGCCATGGGACAGCCCGAGCTGTCGATCTCGGCGCCGGGCATGGTGGCGTTCGACCAGGGCCGCATCGTGCGACCGGTCGAATTCTTCGTGCGTGGCAACTACACCGCGTTCATCAAACGCCTGGAAGTGAGCATCTACCGCGGCAGCGACAGTGACCGGGTCGCGCCCCTGGCGACCTTTGAACTGCCTGTGGCTGCGGTCGGGCAGGGCAGTTGGGACGGCACGCTGCCGGCGTCCACGCCACTGCGTCGCGGTGACCGCCTGCTCTATGTGCTGCGCGCATACGATGCCGAGGGCAATGTCGATGAGACGTCTGCGCAGTCCATGCAGCTGGTGACGCTGGCCGAAGTGGAGCGTGGCAACCAGCAGTTGCGTGACGCCATGGAAGATCGCCGCGGTACTTCCGTTGATGCCAGCCAGGCCGCTTCGTTGTCGCTGCTGGAGCAGCTGTTCGACAGCAACGGCCTGCGTCAGCAGAACATCCCGGTGTACGGCTCGCGCGTGCGCCTGCGCGGCCGTGACCTGCCGCTTGGCGCGGCACTGAAGATCAACGGCGAAAGCTATCCGCTGGACCAGGATCGCAAATTCGCCGCAGAATACCTGATGCCGATCGGCCATCACGCGTTCGATGTGCGGGTCGAGCGACCCGACGCACCGGCGATCGCACGGACCCTTGAGGTGGATGTCAGCGGCCGCTATCTGTTCGGCGTTGGCTTGGCCGACGTCACGGTGTACCAGAACAAGGCCAGTGGTGCGGGCCGCGATATCGCCCGTGGCGAGCGCGATGACGATGTACTCAGTGACGGGCGCCTGGCGTTCTATCTGAAGGCCAAGACGCGCGGCCGCTATCTGCTGACTGCGCAGGCCGATACCCAGAACCGGCCGTTGGACGAGCTGTTCACCGGCTTCACCACCGCCGATCCGCAGGACCTGTTCCGCAGCCTGGATCCGGACCTGTATTACCCCACCTACGGCGACGATTCGCTGACCCAGCGCGACGTCGACAGCATGGGGCGCTTCTACCTGCGCATGGACTGGGACAAGAACCAGGCACTGTGGGGCAACTACAACACCGGCCTGAGCGGTACCGAATACGCCCAGTACGTGCGCTCGCTGTACGGTGCGGCGCTGTCGTGGCGCTCACGCGGCGCCAATGCCTGGGGCGATGCGCAGACCGAACTGCGCCTGTTCGGTTCGCAGGCCGAGACCGCGCCGGGCCACAGCGAGTTCATCGGCACCGGCGGCAGCCTGTACTACCTGCGCCACGCCAGCATCCTGCGCGGCTCGGACCAGGTGGTACTGGAAATCCGTGACCGCACCACCGGCCGTGTCGAGCAGCGGGTGTCGCTGGTGCGCGGTGCCGACTACGAGATCGACGCGCTGCAGGGCCGCATCCTGCTGACCCGGCCGCTGGCCCAGGTCAGCCGCGAGAACCTGCGCCGGATCAGCCGCGACGTGCCGCTGGACGGCTACGAGCAGCGCCTGATCGTCGATTACGAATGGGTACCGACCGGTTTCGACAATGACGACATCACCGCCGGCGTACGTGGCAAGCACTGGTTCGGCGATCACGTGGCGGTGGGCGCCACCTATGTGGACGAACAGCGCGCCGGGCAGGACTATTCGCTGCGCGGTGCGGACCTGACCCTGCAGGCCGGTCGGGGCACCTACCTGAAGGTCGAACACAGCCGCAGCGAGGCGACCAGTGCCCCGGTGTTCTTCTCCGACAACGGTGGCCTGAGCTTCACCCGCCTCAACCCCGAAGGGCCGCGCGAAGGCGAGGCGACCGCGGTGGAGGCACGGGTGAACCTGCGCGAGCTGGGCTGGACCCAGCGCGACTGGAGTGCCGGTGCCTGGTGGCGGCAGGTCGACGGTGGTTACTCGGTGGGCCGCTTCGACACCGGCCAGCGCGTGCGTGAGCAGGGCGCCGAGCTGCTGGGCTACGTGACCGACGATTTCAGCCTGTACGCGCGTTACAGCGAAGCACGGCGGGGCAATGAATCGTTGATCCAAGCCCAGGCCACCGCCGAATGGCGGATCGGCGACAACGACCGCGTGTCGGCCGAGCTGCGCCGGGTGCAGGAGGACCGCGGCATCGGCAGCAATGCCGGTGTGCTGGCAGCAGCGCGCTACACCCATCGCATCGGCACCGCGCTGGACATCTATGGCGGCGGTCAGCTGACCGTCGATGACGATCATGGCCGCTACGCGGACAATGATGCGGTGGTCGCCGGTGGTACCTACACCTTTGCCAACCTGTCCACGATCGGCGCGGAGGTGAGCGATGGTGATCGGGGCAGTGCCGCGCAGGTCAATGCCGAGTACAAGCTGACCCCGCAGCACAGCTTCTATGGTGCGTTCACCCAGTCCACCGACCGCAGTGAATACGATCCGCTGTTCAGCCCCAACGCGCAGGACGGCTGGACGCTGGGCCAGCGCTGGCGCCTGTCCGACCAGGTCAACGTGTTCAATGAGAGCCAGTTCCTGAAATCCGGCCAGGAATCGGGCCTGGCGAACACCTTCGGCATGGATTTCTATCCGGCGGTGGGCTGGAACGCGGGCTTCACCCTCAGCGATGGCAAGCTGGATTCGAGCAGTGGCCAGGTCGACCGCAAGGCCGTCAGCCTGTCCGGCGGCCGTACGTCGCCGGGTACCGAGTGGCAGAGCAAGCTGGAGTGGCGTCGTGACACCGGTGCGGAGCGGCGCACGCAGTGGGTCAGCACCAACCGTCTCAGCCATCGTCTCAATGACAGCTGGCGGATCGCTGCGCGGTTCAACTACGCCGACACCGACGATGCGATCAACCCGATGGCCGGTGCGCGCTTCATCGAAGGCAATCTCGGCTTCGCCTACCGTCCCTGGGACAATGACCGCTGGGCGCTGTTCGGTCGCTACAGCTATCTGTACGACCTGTCGACGATGGGCCAGGTCAACGGCGTGGACTACGATCAGCGCACCCAGGTGCTGTCGCTGGAAGGCGTGTACCGCATCGACCAGCGCTGGGAAGTGGCGGCCAAGCTGGCCCGCCGCGAAGGCGAGGTGCGTTATGGCCGCGGCACCGGCCCGTGGTTCGATTCAGCGACGAACTTCGGCACCGCGCAGCTGCGCTATGACCTGGACTACCAATGGCATGGCCTGCTGGAATACCGCCTGCTGGACGTGCGTGATGGTGGTCGCCGGCAAGGTTGGCTGGCGGGTGTAGACCGTGATGTCGGCCGCAACTTCCGGGTCGGCGTGGGCTACAACTTCACCGACTTCAGTGATGATCTGACCAGGTTCGATTACACCCATCGCGGCTGGTACCTGAACCTGGTGGGTCGCTATTGATGACAGGGCAACGCCAGACCATGCCTGGCGGGCCCGAGACGGTCGCTGCGAGTAGTGCCAGGCCATGCCTGGCAAAACAGCGGTTCCTCACTCCTGCTTGAGCAGCTCCACCAGCTGCCGCAACCGGTACGGCTTGGGCAGGAATTCCACCTGCTCGGGCAGCGGCGGCAACTGCGAGCGCGCGTAGCCGGAAGACAGGATCATCCGCGCCTGCGGCTGGTCCCGCGCCACATGCTCGCTCAGCTCGATGCCGGACATGCCGTTGGGCATGCTGATGTCACTGAACACCACATCGAAACGCGCGCCACCCTGCAGCAGGGCGACCGCTTCCTGCGCATCCGCCGTGGTCGCCACGTCGATGCCGAAGTCGCGCAGGGCCAGCCCGATCATCTCGCGCAGATCGGTCTGGTCCTCCACCATCAATACGCGGATCGGATCATCGGTCATCTGCGGGGTCCTCGGTAGCAGGGAGCAGCAGGCTGACCGTGGTGCCGACACCGGGCGTGGTGGACACATCAACGAAACCGCCGCTCTGGGTGGTGAATCCGAACACCTGGCTCAGGCCCAGACCGCTGCCCTTGCCGATGTCCTTGGTGGTGAAGAAGGGTTCGGTCGCACGCTCGGCGATGTCCGGAGCCATGCCATGGCCCTCATCGCAGACGCTCAACGTCACATAGGTCCGTTGCCGGGATGTGTCGGCGTCGGGGTCCATGCGGTGTTCCAGCGCGGTGGCGATCAGTACCCGACCGCCCCCCACCGTGGCATCCGCAGCGTTGCCGACCAGGTTGGCGAGCGCTGTCTGCAGCTGCACGGCATCGCTCAATATCGCAGGCAGGCCGGCCGCCAGCGCGGTTTCCAGGGTGACGCCGGCAGGGCAGGTGGCCTGCAGGGCGGGCAGCCAGTCGTGGATACGCGCATTGATGTCCAGCGTTTCGCGGATCAGGGTCTGCCCGGTGCTGAAGGCCAGCAGTTGCCGGGTCAGCAGGGCGCCACGATCGCTGGCCGCCTGCGCGGTGGTGAGCAGGGCATTGGCACGCTCATCATCACCCATGCGTGCTGACAGCAGGTCCAGCGCATTGACGATGGTGGTCAGCAGGTTGTTGAACTCGTGGGCAAGGCCGCGGCTGAGTTGGCCGACCGTCTCGAACTGCTGGGTCTGGCGCAACGCCCGCTGCGCGTCGCGCAGGAGCCGTTGCGCCTGCCACTGCTCGGTGATGTCGCGGGTGATCTTGACGAAGCCCACCAGCTCGCCGTTCTCGACCACCGACTCGATGACCACGCTGGCGCGGAACGGCGACCCGTCACGGCGCACACGCCAACCTTCGGCGGCCTGGTGCCCGCTTTCCGCCGCCAGTCGCAGCAGCCGCTGCGGCTCGCCGGCATCGCGCTCGGCCGGCAGATAGAAGCGCCCGAAGTGGGTGCCGATGACTTCTTCCGACCGATAGCCCTTGATGCGCTCGGCACCGGGATTCCAGCTGCAGACGATGCCGTCGGGATCGAGCAGGTACAGCGCATGATCGCGCACGCTGTCGATCAGCAGTCGCAGCTGTCGGGAGGGGTCCGTCAACATGGACGGCGTCGAAGCGGCAGCGACCACGATGGAATGCGTATTACCTCTGTGAGGGACGAGAACGTAGGCAGTGGAGTGTGAAGAAAACGTGCACGCAGCGCCCGTGCCATTGGTCGTATGCGGCTGAATGCGACACGGAGTAACATCACCCCCTTTTCCAATGTGGAACCGACCTGCATGCGTCCTGGTGCGACTACGCGTGACCGCTGGATCTGGATGACCTCGGCGGTGCTGGTGGCGGCTACGGCCGCGCTGGAACTGGTGGTGCCGCTGGGCTATGCGGTATGGCTGGCCTATTTCATGGCTATCGGCGTCACTGTGTTCCAGCGCAGCGCGCGGGTGCCGTTCGTGGTGGCCGTCTGCGCCTGCGTGATGCTGGCGGTGGGCTACAACGTGGCGCCGGCCAGCACCAACTCGTCCTTCTCGTTCGTCAACCGGACCATCGGCGGCGCCGCTTTCCTGATGATCGCACTCATCGCATCGCGCGCCATCCAGGCGCGGCGCGAGGCGATGCGCGCGCTGTGGCTGCAGGAAGCGGAGAACGCAGTGGCGATCGGCCTGCGCGGCGAGCTGGCGCCCGAGCAGATCGCCGAAGCGGCGGTGACGGCGCTGGCGACCCACCTGCGCGCAGATGTCGGAGCGCTCTATCGGCTGGAGGGTGGCCGCTTGCAGCTGACCGGTGGGCTGGCGTTGCCTACCGGCATCCCGGCCACGCTGGGCCTGCAGGAAGGGGTGGCAGGGCAGGTCGCCCGCGATCAGCTGGCGCGGCACCTGCAGGGCGGCGACGCGGCCACGCTGGAGCTGCAGACGGGCCTGGGGCGCGTGCCTGTGCGCGAGCGCATCCTCGCCCCGGTCAGCAGTGACGGCGCCGTGGTCGGCGTGATCGAGCTCGGCCGCTCGGTGGTGGGCGATCAGCGCGCACTGGACGACGAGCTGCTGGAGCGCTGCGCCGAAACGATCGGCATGGCACTGCGCACCTCGATGCTGCGTGGACAGTTGATGGTGCTGCTGGAGGAGTCGCAGCGCCAGGGCGAAGAGCTGCAGGCACAGCAGGAAGAACTGCGCGTGGCCAACGAGGAGCTGGAAGAGCAGAGCCGCAGCCTGATGCAGTCACAGAGTCATCTGGAACAGCAGCAGGCCGAGCTTGAGCAGAGCAATGTGCAGCTGGAAGAGCGCACCCACGAGCTGGAGGCGCAGAAGCAGGCGCTGCTGGTCGCGCAGGGCCAGCTGGTCCGCAACAGCAACGAACTGGCCGCCACCTCGCGCTACAAGTCCGAGTTCCTGGCCAACATGTCGCACGAACTGCGCACGCCGCTGAACAGTTCGCTGATCCTGGCCAAGCTGCTGGCCGACAACAAGGACGGCACGCTCAGCGACGAGCAGGTCAAGTACGCCCGCGCCATCCTGTCGTCCAACAACGACCTGCTGGCGCTGATCAACGACATCCTTGACCTGTCGCGCATCGAAGCAGGGCACGTCGAACTGGCCGACGAAGTGGTGGTGGTCGACAGCGTGCTGCAACGGCTGCGCGAAACCTTCGAGCCGATGGCGCGGCAGAAGGGCCTGGCGCTGCAGATCGAGGCCGATGGCCTGGCCCCCAGCCAGCTGGTGGCCGACAACCAGCGCCTGCAGCAGATCCTGAAGAACCTGCTGGCCAATGCACTGAAGTTCACCGAGCACGGCAAGGTCAGCCTGCAGGTGCGCAACGGCGGCAATGGCCGGATCCGCTTCGAAGTTTCCGACAGCGGTATCGGCATCGCACGCGACCAGCTGCAGCTGATCTTCGAAGCCTTCCGACAGGCCGATGGCAGCACCCGCCGCCGTTACGGTGGCACCGGCCTGGGCCTGTCGATCTCGCGTGACCTCGCGGTACGCATGGGCGGTGACATCCAGGTGGACAGCGAGCCGGGCCGCGGCAGCTGCTTCATTCTTGAGCTGCCCTTGCAGGGCGCGCCGATGGCCGAGGCCGGCGGAGACACCGCAGTCGCCACGCCCGAACAACAGGCCCCCGTCGCGCCGACGGCCCCTACGCCTGTTGCCCAGCGCTCCAGCGCCACTCCGGTCGCCACGGTGGCCGATGACCGCGGCCGGCGCCGCCACGCAGGGCGATTGATCCTGGCTGTGGAAGATGACGCGGTCTTCGCCGAAGCGCTGGTGACGCTGGCGCACGAACTCGATTTCGACTGCGTGGTGGCCACCACGGCCGAAGAGGCGTTGGCACTGGCGGCGGAACTGCGCCCCAACGGCATCCTGCTGGACATCGGCCTGCCCGACGTCTCCGGCCTGACCGTGCTTGAACGACTCAAGCGCAACCCTGAGACCCGGCACATTCCGGTGCACGTGGTCTCGGGCATGGACCGCAGCCAGGTGGCGCGCGAGCTGGGTGCGATCGGTTTTGCGATCAAGCCGACCACGCGCGAACGGTTGGTGGCAGCGATCGAGCAGCTTGAACAGACCAGCCAGCGCGACGTACGGCGCCTGCTGATCGTGGAGGACGACAACGACCTGCGCCGCAACCTGGAACTGCTGCTGGGCCGCGATCAGCTGCAGATCGCCGCTGTCGGCACGCTTGCCGCAGCGGTGGAACAGCTGAGCACGGTCACCTTCGACTGCATGGTGATGGACCTGTCGCTGCCCGACGGCAGTGGCTACGATCTGCTTGAGCACATGGCGGGCAACGATGACGTCGGCTTCCCGCCGGTCATCGTCTACACCGGCCGTGCCCTCAGCCGCGAGGAAGAGCAACGCCTGCGCCGCTACTCCAAGAGCATCATCATCAAGGGTGCGCGTTCGCCCGAGCGCCTGCTCGACGAGGTGACGCTGTTCCTGCACAGCGTGGAGGCCAACCTGCCCAGCGACCAGCAGCGACTGCTGCGCGAAGCGCGCCGCCGCGACACCGTGCTCGACGGACGCACCGTGCTGCTGGCCGAGGACGATGTGCGCAACATCTTCGCGCTGTCCAGCGTGCTGGAGCCGCTGGGGGTGACGCTGGAGATCGCCCGCAACGGCCAGGAGGCCGTTGATCGGCTGGCCCAGCGTGACGTGGACCTGGTGCTGATGGACATCATGATGCCGGAGAAGGATGGCCTGCAGGCGATGCGCGAGATCCGCGCGCAGCGCCACCTGCAGGACCTGCCGATCATCGCGCTGACCGCCAAGGCCATGCCCGATGACCGCGAGCACTGCCTGCAGGCCGGTGCCAACGATTACATCGCCAAACCCATCGACGTGGACAAGCTGGTATCGCTGTGCCGGGTCTGGTGCTCGCGGCAATGAACGAGCAGGCGCTGTTCGACCTGGAGCTGAAGCTGCTGCTGGAAGCGCTGTACCAGCGCTACCACTACGACTTCCGCAGCTATGCGGTGTCCTCGCTGCGCCGTCGCGTCAGCCAGGCCATGCAGCGTTATGAATGCGAGCGCCTGTCGGACCTGCAGCATCGGCTGCTGCACGAACCGGAGCTGTTCGCCCAGGCCATGCAGTTCTTCACCGTGCAGGTCTCGGAGATGTTCCGTGACCCGGAGTATTTCCGGCAGATGCGCGAACAGGTGGTGCCGGTGCTGCGCACCTACCCCTCGGTGAAGCTGTGGGTGGCGGGCTGCAGTACCGGCGAGGAAGTGTGGTCGCTGGCGATCCTGCTGCACGAGGAAGGCCTGCTTGAGCGCAGCATCGTCTACGCCACCGACATCAACCCCGCTGCACTGGCCACGGCCGAGGCAGGCGCCTACGGCATCGACCGCCTGGCGCAGTTCAGCCGGAACTACCTTGCCGCTGGCGGCACCGGTTCACTGTCGGACTATTACACCACCGCCTACGACGGCGCGGTCTTCGACCGCCAGTTGCGCCGCAACGTGGTGTTCGCCGACCACAGCCTGGCCACCGACACGGTGTTTTCGGAAGTACACCTGGTGTCCTGCCGCAATGTACTGATCTATTTCAATCGCGACCTGCAGGATCGGGCGGTGGGATTGTTCCGCGAAGCACTGGTGCATCGCGGCTTCCTGGGCCTGGGCAGCAAGGAATCGCTGCAGTTCGGTCGTCATCACGATGCGTTCGAAGCCTGTTCGCGGGAGCACCGCCTGTACCGGAAGGTGGCCTGATGGTGGCGATGTCGCGCCCAGAAATGGTGGTGATCGGCGCATCGGCCGGTGGCGTGGCCGCCCTGCAGATCGTGCTTGGCGCGTTGCCGGCCACCCTGCCGGTGCCGGTACTGGTGGTGCTGCACCTGCCGCGTGATCGTTCCAGCCGCATCGCCGATGTGCTGGCACCGTCCTGCGCGCTGACCGTGCGCGAGGCGGAGGACAAGCAGCCGCTGCAGGCGGGAACGGTAACCTTCGCGCCGCCGGACTACCACCTGCTGGTGGAGGACGCGCAGGCCATCGCCCTGTCGATGGACGAACCGGTGCTGTTTTCGCGGCCGGCCATCGATCCGCTGTTCGAATCGGCCGCCGCCGTGTTCGGCACGCGCGTGCTGGCGATCCTGCTGACCGGTGCCAGCAGCGATGGCAGTGACGGCGTGGCCGCGGTGCGCGCTGCGGGTGGCCAGGCCTGGCTGCAATGCCCCGAGGAGGCCGAGGCACCGCTGATGCCGGCCTCCGCCCTGCAGCACGCCGGCGCCGACGCCGTGCTGCCCCTTGAACTGATGTGTCGTCGCCTGAAGGAGTTGTTTGCATGAACCTGCTGCCACCGGACCCTGCCCAGTCGCAGGCCCCGGTCAACCTGCTGATCGTCGACGACGTACCGCAGAACCTGGTGGCGATGGAGGCGCTGCTGCGCCGCGAGGGCGTCAACCTGCTGCTGGCCGATTCCGGCGCGCAGGCGCTGGAACTGCTGCTGGAGCATGAGGTGGCGCTGGCGCTGCTGGACGTGCACATGCCGGAGATCGATGGTTTCATGCTGGCCGAGCTGATGCGCGGCTCGCAGCGCAGCCGCGACGTGCCGATCATCTTCCTGACCGCCTCGCCGGATGATCCGCTGCGGGTGTTCAAGGGCTACGGGACCGGCGCGGTGGATTTCCTGCACAAGCCGGTAGCGCCGCAGGTGATCCTCAGCAAGGTCAACGTGTTCATCGAGCTCTACCAGCAGCGTCAGCTGCTGAAGGCGCGCAACGAGGCGCTGGAGCGCGCGTTGAAGCTCAACGAGACCATGGCGGCGGTGCTGACCCACGACCTGCGCACGCCGCTGTCGGCCATCCTGCTGTGTGCCGACAAGCTGTCGCTGGAGCTGCCGGCCGACAATGCCGGCGCGCAGCGGACACTGAGCTATCTGGAAGCCAGCACGCTGCGGATGGCGCGCATGGTCGAGCAGCTGCTGGACTTCTCGCGTATCCGCAGTGGTGGCCTGCGCCTGCAGACGGGTGCCTGCGACCTGGCCGAGGTGACGCGTGCGGTGCTGGTGGAGACCGGTGCCGGTCATCGACCCGATCGGATCGCACTGGATGTGCGCGGTGATTCGACCCTGCAGGGCGACATGGATCGTTTGGGGCAGATCATCGCCAACCTGGTCGGCAACGCACTCACCCATGGCGCCGACGCGGCGATACAGGTACAGGTCGATGGTAGCGATGCAAGTATTGTCGCGTTGCGCGTAAGCAACGCCGGCCATGTCGATGAAGCATTGCTGCCGCGTTTGTTCGAACCGTTCAAGGCAAGTTTCCACCAGAGCAACGGGCTTGGGCTGGGGCTGTACATCGTTGACCAGTTCGTGCGTGCCCATGGTGGACAGCTGAGCGCGCGCAACGACGCCGGACAGGTGGTGTTCGAGGCACTGCTGCCGCGCCGCGCCGATGGGCGCAGTCCGGTCGTTTCCTGAATTCTTCAGCTGGCGCGTGAGCGTACTGAGACGAATTCGTCCGCAACTGCTACCGTGGCACCACTCTTGCAAAGGAAGCCCCATGCCACTGCGTGCCATCGCCTACGTCAGCCAGTCCAAGCCGGATCTTTCCGCCGAACGTCTGCAGACGCTGGTCGATGATGCTGCGCGCTTCAACAAGCTGGCAGGGGTGACCGGCGTATTGCTGAATGACGGCGAACGCTTCCTGCAGTACATCGAAGGGCCACCCGATGGCATCGATTCGGTGTATGAGCGCATCCTGCAGGCTGGCAGTCATGTCGACATCGTCGAGCTCGCGCGCGGCCGGGTTGGCCAGCGTCAGTTTCCGTACTGGGCGATGCGCGTGTTGCCGGTGGACGCTGCGCTGCTGCGCCAGCTTTCCGCAGGGGACTGGTCGGGATTCGCACGTACGATGAACGGTGACAGTGGACTGTTTACCGCAGTGGATCTGTTGACCGAGGTCGTGCGGCCGGCGCTCAGCGCGGGCTGATCGCTAGCGCTGCGGTGCGCAGTACGCCGTGTGCAATGCCTGCAGCACCCCCAGCGCCGGACCTTCCAGCAGCCGATAGTGCAGTGTCTGTGCCTGCCGTCGCGTTGCCACCACATCCAGATGGCGCAGAACGGCCAGATGCTGTGACAGCGCCGATGCGCTCAGGCCGGTCACCGCCTGCAGTTCCGGCACCGGTGCTTCACCTTCCACCAGACGACACAACACACGCAGGCGCGCCGGGTGGGCCAGCGATTTCAGCAGGGCAGCCGCCTGTGTGGCGTGCGTGGCCATCGCAGCGCTGTCGGTGCTGATGCTGCGCATGGCTTGACCGGATAGTTAAGGAAAGTCTAATTTAGATAAATCTAAATTGAAGGGCAAGCCGATGCGCGCGATGCGGAGGGGCGGGGCATGAACCTGCCATGGGCGGCAATTGCAGGCGGCGGCCTGATCGGTGCGTCGGCAGTGGTGCTGCTGGCCACGCTCGGTCGGGTGGCCGGCATCAGCGGCATCGCCGCCGGCGCCGTAGCCGCACCGCGAGGTGATCGTGGCTGGCGCTGGGCTTTCCTGCTCGGACTGATGGTGGCGGCGGCGGCGGCGGCGGTGCTGAGCTGGCAGGCGGGCGCGGGACAACCACCGCGCGTGTTGTTGCGTGACGCACTGCCGGCCTGGCAATTGATCTGTGCCGGTGTGCTGGTGGGCTTCGGTACGCGGCTGGGCAATGGCTGCACCAGCGGCCACGGTGTCTGTGGGCTCGCCCGTGGTTCACGACGATCGCTGGTGGCGGTGCTGGTGTTCATGGCCTGCGCGATGCTCACCACGTTCCTGGTGCGCCACGGCGGGGGGCTGTCATGAGCCGCGGCTTGTGGGCCGCATGTGGTGCCGGTGGCCTGTTCGGTGCCGGCCTCGCCCTGGCCGGCATGACCGACCCGCGTCGCGTGCTGGGTTTCCTCGATGTGGCTGGGGACTTCGATCCCACGCTGGCCTGGGTGCTGGCGTCGGCGCTGCTGGTCAGCGCACTGGGGCACTTCTGGCTGCGGCGGCAGGAACGTCCACGCTGCGCCGAGCGCTTCCAACTACCGACGGCGCAGGCGGTTGACAGGCGGTTGCTGCTGGGCGCGGCAGTGTTCGGTATCGGCTGGGGCTGGGTCGGCTACTGCCCGGGGCCCGTGCTGGCCGCGTTGGCGGTGGGCGCGCGCGAAGCCCTTTGGTTCGTGCCGGCGATGGCGGCTGGTTTCTGGCTGCATGACCGCTGGCTGCGCTGAGGTTTCACGTTTGCCTCACCGGTGCAGGGTTCAGATCACTTTTCCCGGGGAAAGGAGCATGGCATGGCACGGATGAAGTGGAACGGCAGCGCGTTGTTGGCGGCGGCACTGGCGACAGCGGCGATGCCGGCGATGGCCTGCACGCGCGCGGTGTATCTGGGCGACAACGGCGATGTCATCACCGCCCGCTCGATGGACTGGAAAGTGGATGTCGCCACCAATCTCTACGTGTTGCCGCGCGGCATCGCGCGCACCGGAAAGGCCGGGCCGGGTTCGATCGCCTGGACCGCGCGCTACGGCAGCGTGGTGGCCACCGGCTATGACATCTCCACCACCGATGGCATGAACGAGAAGGGCCTGGTCGCCAACCTGCTGTGGCTGGTCGAGTCGGAATACCCGGTCCAGCGCAGCGGCAAGCCCGGCCTGTCGATTTCGTTGTGGGCGCAGTACGTGTTGGACAATTTCGCGACGGTGGAAGAAGCCGTGACCGCGCTGCAGCGCGAGCCGTATTCGATCATCACCGACAAGGTGCCTGGCGAAGACCGCCAGGCGACGCTGCATCTGTCGCTGTCCGATGCCAGTGGTGACAGCGCCATCGTCGAGTACATCGGCGGACGCCAGGTGATCCACCACGATCGCCGCTACCAGGTGATGACCAATTCGCCGATCTTCGACCAGCAGCTGGCGTTGAACAGCTACTGGCAGCAGATCGGCGGCACGGTGATGCTGCCAGGCACCAACCGTTCGGCCGACCGCTTCGCGCGTGCGTCGTTCTACATCAACGCGATTCCGAAAGCAGAAGATCCGGTGGAGGCGCTGGCCAGTGTGTTCAGCGTGATCCGCAACGTGTCGGTGCCGTTCGGCATCACCACGCCGGGCGAGCCCAACATTTCGTCCACCCGCTGGCGCACGGTCGCCGACCACAAGCGGCGCCTGTACTTCTTCGAGTCGGCTCTGACGCCCAACACCTTCTGGGTCGACCTGACCAAGGTCGATTTCGGCGGCAAGGTTCTCAAGCTCGATCTCGGCCGTGATCAGCGCAATACGTTTTCCGGGGATGCGCTGCAGCACTTCGTGCCCAGCGCGCCGTTCACCTTCCTTGGCGTGGAGGGGTAACGCGGGGCTGTGCCGCCAGCGCCTGGCAACGTTGCGGGCCGGCAGCGGCGCGCGCACACTCTTTAAATGGGCGCGATCTTCCATCTACGACACTATGGTCAGGCCACCGGCCTGGATCGCCACGACTATGCGCAGTGGGTGTTGCCCCTGCAGGGTGAGCTGCAGTTCGAGATGGAGGGCAGGGGCGGCCGTCTTGACCTGCTGCAGGGGGCCTTCGTGGCTGCCGGCGAGGCGCACGACCAGGTGGCCGATGGCCCCAACGGTTTCGTGATTGTCGACTGCGGACCGGGTGTGCTTGATGACGCGACCCAGGAGCACCTGTGCCGGCAACGCTGGCTGCACCTGCCGTTGTCGCTGCGGCAACGGCTTGCCCGGGTGCAGGCAGGGCAGCCGGTGCCGGCGCTGCTGCCGGAACTGCTGCGGATGTTCGCCCCAGCGGGCAGCGGTGCGCGCCTACAGGGTGTGTGCGCTGCCCTGGAGGCAATGCCCGGACAGGTGTGGTCGGTCGCGCGCATGGCCGCCTTCGTCGGCATCAGCGAAAGCCGCCTGCATGCGGTGTTCCGGCGCGAGTTCGGGGTCAGTCCACAGGCCTGGCTCAGTGCCAGCCGCCTGCGTTGGGCCAAGCACCAGTTGCGGGTCAGCCCGGCGTCGATCAGCGACATCGCACTGGCCGCTGGGTATTCCGAACAGAGTGCACTGACCCGTGCGCTGCGCCGCGAATGCGGGCAGACCCCGGCGGCATGGCGGCGGGCGGGCGGCCAGTAGCCTCGGTCAATACGCCGCCCTCTCTGTCGCCTACACTTCGCGGCCCGTGCTCTCCCGCCAAGAACCTGCAATGCGCAACAACCCGATTGCTCTGGGCATCGCCAATGGCATTGCCGCCGGTGCGCTGTGGGGCGTGGTCTTCCTCGCGCCCGCCGTGCTGAACACCTTCAACGCACTGCAGCTCTCCGCTGGTCGCTATCTGGTCTATGGCCTGATCGCGGTGGCCCTGCTGCTGCCGCGCTGGAAGCGCCTGGCGCCGAAGCTCGGCCGCGCCGAATGGATCGGCCTGTTGTGGCTGAGTCTCGCGGGCAACCTGGTGTACTTCCTGCTGTTGGCCACGGCGGTGCAGTGGGCCGGTGGCGCCGCTGCTTCGTTGATTGTCGGCCTGATTCCGGTAGTGGTCACCCTGGTGGGCGTGCGCGAGCAGGGCGCAGTGCCGTTGAAGCCGTTGCTGCCGGCGCTGGGCCTTTGCATGCTCGGGGTGGCGATGGTCGGCTGGGAAGCGCTGATGTCCGAACACTTGGGCACTCCCTGGCGGCAGCGCTTGATCGGCCTGCTGTGCGCGTTCGGTGCATTGTTCTCGTGGGCGCTGTACTCCATCGGCAACAGCCGCTGGTTGGCGCGACGGCCAGATCTTTCCAGCCATGACTGGTCGCTGCTGACCGGCGTCACTACCGGCGGCTTGTCACTGCTGCTGGTGCCGATGGCGTTCGTCGGACACGCCGGGCCTCATACGGCCGCGCAGTGGGGTGGGTTCTGGGCCATCAGCGCGGGCGTTGCGGTGGTCGCTTCGATCCTCGGCAATGCGTTCTGGAACCGCGCCAGTCGCCTGTTGCCGCTGACCCTGACCGGGCAGATGATCGTGTTCGAAACCCTGTTCGCGTTGCTGTATGCCTTCGCCTGGCAGCGGCGTTGGCCAAGCCTGCTGGAACTGCTGGCGATCGTGCTGCTGGTCGGCGGCGTGCTGTTGTGCGCGCATGCGCACCGCACCCCACGCGCGATCACCGAACATGTCGGCTGAATCGACGCATTGAAGCCGACGATCACCGGTTTGTCTCAATTGCAACCAAATGCCGGCACGTTGACCGATGATCGCCGCAAAGAAATATTGCGCCGCAACACTTGACAGCGGCCATCGTGCCGGTGTTTTCTGTACGCCATGGTTCTTGATGCCGCCAACGCCCGTCTGATCGCCCCCGCTGCCGCGGGCCGTTCGACTGCGCCGGTCGCCATCACCACCACCATTACCACCACCACCGTCACCACTGCCCTGGTGCGGCCCGTCGTCTTCGTGTAACTCCCGAAAACAACGGCCCCGCACCATCCAGGTGACGGGGAAACTCGACCACCTGCATGCGACGGGGCCTCCAACCGAGGTCTGCATGTCTTCCATCGCCCCCGCCCATCCGCCTGCTCCGTCCGTTCTGGCCGCGCCGTCCACCGTCGTGCACAAGTTCGGCGGCACCTCAGTGGCCGACGCTGAGCGCTATCGCCATGTTGCCGGTCTGCTGCTGGCCCGCCCCGAGTCGTTGCAGGTCAGCGTGGTCTCGGCCATGAAGGGTGTTACCGACGCGCTGATCGAACTGGCGCATCTGGCAGCCCAGGGCGATGCCGGCTGGCAGGAAGCCTGGCATGCACTGCGCGCGCGCCATCGCGGTGCCGCAGTAGCGCTGCTGGGTGAGCAGGTGGGCGACACCGTGGACTGGATCGATGCACGCTTCGACCAGCTGGCAGAGGTGTTGGCCGCCCTGGCGGTGATCGGTGAACTGCCGCGCGAAGTGCTCGACCGCGTGCAGGGCCTGGGCGAAGTGTTCTCCGCACAGTTGCTTGGCACACACCTGCGTGCGCTGGGTGAGGACTGCGCGGTGCTGGATGCGCGCGATGTTCTGGTGGTCGGTCATGGAGAACTGGGCGTGGATGTCGACTGGGATGCCAGTGCCGGCCGCCTTGCCGCGTGGCGGCTGCAGCACCCGCAGCTGCGCGTGGTCGCTACCGGTTTCGTTGCGCGCGATCGCCAGGATCGCGTCACTACGCTGGGCCGCAACGGCAGCGACTACTCCGGTGCGATCTTCGCCGCATTGTTCAACGCCGATGAACTGCATATCTGGACCGACGTCGACGGTGTGCTGTCGGCCGACCCGCGGCTGGTGCCGGAGGCCGTGCAGCTGCACGCGCTGAGCTACGACGAGGCCTGCGAACTGGCCTACTTCGGGGCCAAGGTGGTGCATCCGCAGACCATGTCACCGGCGATCAGGCTGGGCCTGCCGATCTTCATCCGCAATACGTTCCACCCCAGCCATCCGGGTACCCGCATCAGCGCCGAGCGCTCAGCACGTGGCCCGGTGAAAGGACTGACGCTGAGCGCGGATCTGGCCCTGCTGAACCTGGAAGGCACCGGCCTGATCGGCGTGCCGGGTACCGCCGAACGCGTGTTCGCCGCGCTGCGCCAGGCGCAGGTCTCGGTGGTGATGATCTCGCAGGGGTCTTCCGAACATTCGATCTGCTGTGTGGTCCGTGCTGGCGAAGCGGGGCGTGGTCGTGATGCCGTGGTGCAGGCGTTCTCGCACGAGCTGGCTGCAGGCCAGGTGCAGCGCGTGCAGGTCAGCGAGGGCGTCAGCGTGCTGGCCGCGGTCGGCGATGGCATGGCGGGCCAGCCGGGCGTGGCCGCACGGCTGTTCGAATCGCTGGGGCGCGCACAGGTGAACATCCTGGCGATCGCGCAGGGGTCGTCCGAACGCAACATCTCGGTGGCGGTGGCCAGCGCCGATGCGACCCGCGCGCTGCGTGCCGCACATGCCGGTTTCTGGCTGTCGCCGCAGACGTTTGCGGTGGGTGTGATCGGTCCGGGCAATGTCGGTGCGGCGCTGCTGGACCAGCTGCTGGCCGCGCGCCCGCAACTGCTGGCCAAGGCCAACGTCGATCTGCGCCTGCGCGCACTTGCGTCACGCTCGCGCATGCGCCTGGAGGCCGATGGCCTGCATAAAGACTGGCGGCAGGCTCTGCAGGACGCCGGACAGGCCAGCGACCTGGACCACTTCACCGAGCACCTGCTGGCCGCGCATCTGCCGCATGCGGTGGTGATCGACTGCAGTGGCAGCGCCGAGGTCGCCGAGCGCTATGAAGGCTGGCTGGCCGCAGGCATCCATGTGGTGACCCCGAACAAACAGGCTGGTGCTGGGCCGCTAGCACGCTACCAGCGCATCCGCGCGGCGGCCGCCGGCAGTGGCGCGCGCTTCCGCTACGAGGCCACGGTGGGTGCCGGCCTGCCGGTGATCACCACGCTGCGTGACCTGGTGGATACCGGCGACGAAGTGCTGGCGATCGAAGGCATTTTCTCCGGCACGCTGGCCTGGTTGTTCAATCGCTTCGACGGCAGCCAGCCGTTCTCGGAACTGGTCGCACAGGCGCGTTCGATGGGCTACACCGAGCCGGACCCGCGCGACGACCTGTCCGGTGTGGATGTTGCGCGCAAGCTGGTGATCCTCGCCCGTGAGGCCGGTCACGCACTCAGCCTGGAGCAGGTGCAGGTGGAGAGCCTGGTGCCGGCGCTGCTGCGCGAGGGAAGCGTGGACGACTTCATGGGGCGCCTGGGCGAATCGGACGACGCGCTGTCGGCACGGCTGCACGACGCCCGCCAGCGCGGTGCGGTGCTGCGCTATGTCGCACGGCTGGGGCCGGATGGTGCCTCGGTCGGCCTGCAGGAGCTGCCGGCCGACCACGCGTTCGCCAACCTGCGGTTGACCGACAACGTGGTGCAGTTCCGTACCCGCCGCTACTGCGACAACCCACTGGTGGTGCAGGGCCCGGGTGCGGGTCCGGAAGTCACCGCTGCCGGTGTGTTCGCCGATCTGCTGCGGGTGGCGGCCGGCGAAGGGGCGCGCCTGTGATCGCACGCGCCTTCGCGCCCGCATCGGTGGCCAACGTGGCCGTGGGCTTCGACATCCTGGGCCACGCCATCGCCGGTATCGGCGATACGGTGAGCGTGCGCCGCATCGACGAACCTTTGGTACGCATCGACGCCATCCGCGGCAGTGCGGTCGAGCTGCCGCTGGAAGCCGCCGGCAACACCGCTGGCGCGGCGCTGATATCGCTGCGTGAGGGGCTGGGACTGGGCTTCGGTTTTGCCATCGAGATCGACAAGGGCATTCCCTTCGGCTCCGGCATGGGCGGATCGGCCGCTTCCTGCGTAGCCGCGCTGGTGGCGGCCAATGCGCTGTTGGACGTACCGCTCTCGCGCGAGGCGCTGTATCCGTTCGCACTCGATGGTGAAGCGGTGGCGAGCGGTGGTCGCCATGGCGACAACGTCGGCCCGCTGCTGTTGGGGGGCGTGGCGCTATGTACGGCTGATCGCCTGGTGCCGGTTCCGGTGCCGGCCAGCTGGCACAGCCTGCTGGTGCATCCACATGCGGTGCTGGAAACCCGGCGTGCGCGGCAGGCGCTGCAGGGCAGCTATGCGCTGGGCGAATTCGTTGCGCAGAGCGCCAACCTGGCGCTGGTATTGAGTGGTTGCCATCGCAGCGATGCATCGCTGGTGCGCGCCGGCCTGCGCGACGTGCTGGTGGAGCCGCGGCGGGCGGGCCTGATCGTTGGCTTCGACGCGGCGCGTGACGCCGCACTGGCCGCAGGTGCGATGGGTGCGGGCATTTCCGGTGCCGGGCCCAGCGTATTCGCCTGGTTTGAAGATGCCGACCAAGCGCGCGCGGCAGCGGAACCGGTGCGTGCGGCCTTCGCCGCTGCCGGTTTCGACAGCGATGCCTGGGTGTCGCCACTCGATGCCCCCGGAGCCCTTTTGTGCTGAATTCTTCCTCCCTACCGGATATCGATCCCATGCAATTCGTTTCGACCCGTGGCCAGTCGCCGGCTGTTGGACTCAGTGCGGCCATCGCCGCCGGTCTTGCACCCGATGGTGGGCTGTACGTGCCGCAGGTGCTGCCGGCACCGCGCACGCTGCAGGCCGGTGCGACCCTGGCCGACACCGCGGCAGACCTGCTGGCGCCTTTCTTCGATGGGGATGCGCTGGCCGATGCCTTGCCATCGATCTGCCGTGAGGCCTTCGATTTCCCCGTGCCATTGCGTGCGCTGGGCAACAGTGGTGATCACGTGCTGGAGCTGTTCCATGGGCCGACGGCCGCATTCAAGGACATCGGTGCGCGCTTCCTGGCCGGTGTGCTGTCGCGGTTGCAGACCGGCAAGGACCGCGATCTGACCATCGTGGTGGCCACCTCCGGTGACACCGGAGCGGCGGTCGCGGCAGCCTTCCACCAGCAGCCGGGTGTGCGTGTGGTGGTGCTTTATCCCGATGGGCGGGTGTCGCCGCGGCAGGCGCATCAGCTTGGCTGCTTCGGCGACAACATCCAGGCGCTGCGGGTGGCCGGTTCGTTCGATGATTGCCAGGCGATGGTGAAGCAGGCACTGGCCGATCGTGATCTGCAGGCGCGGGTGCCGCTGAGTTCAGCCAACAGCATCAGCCTGGGCCGGCTGCTGCCGCAGATGAGCTATTACGCGCATGCGGCGCTGACCCATCACGCGCAGCATCAACGGCGATTGAACCTGGTGGTGCCGACCGGAAATCTTGGCAACGCCATGGCGGCGGTGCTGGCACGCGCACTGGGCGTGCCGATCGGGCAGATCGTGCTGGCGACCAATGCCAATGCGGTGCTGCCACGCTACTTCGGTGGCGATCAATACCAGCCCGCGTCCAGCATTGCGACCGTGGCCAACGCCATGGATGTCGGCGCTCCCAGCAATTTCGAGCGGCTGCGCTGGCTGTACCACGGCGACGATGCCGAGCTGCGGGCGGCGTTCCGTGCTTCTGCAGTGGATGACGTGACCATCCGCGCGACCATCGCCAGTGCCCATGCCAGCGACGGTGAACTGTTCTGCCCGCACACGGCCACGGCGCTGAAGGTGCTGCAGGATCTGCGCGCGGGCGGCGCCAAGGGCAATTGGGCGGTGGTCGCTACCGCGCACCCTGCCAAGTTCGAGGCGGTGGTGGAACCGTTGATCGGCGAAACGGTGGCGGTGCCGCCGGCATTGGACGCGCTGCTGCAGCGTCCAGCGCATGCCGAGCCGCTGGCGGCCGATTACGCGGCGTTGCGCGCGGTGCTGATGCGTTGATTGGAGGTCTCTGCGGTTGCCGGCCAGCGGCCGGCAACCCGATACCGATCAGGCACTCAGCCCTGCACTTCACCGGCCAGACTGCGCAGTCCATCCTCGTCGAGGATCTCAACGACGCTCAGATGGGGCAGGGCGATCAAGCCCTGCTGGCGCAGCTTGGTGAAGGTGCGGCTGACCGTCTCCATGGTCAGGCCCAGATGGTCGGCGATGTCGCCGCGCCCCATTGGCAGCGAAACGCGCAGGCCATCCCCGCCCAGCCTGGCCTCGCGCGCGGCCAGGCGAAGCAGGAAATCAGCGAGTTTTTCCGCCGGTTGCAGGCGTGCCAATGCCAGCGCGGCATCCTGTGCGGCATCCAGTTCCTGGCAGGCGCGCTGCAGCAGCTTGCGCTCAAGGTGCGGATAGCGCGCACGCAGGCCCTTCATCTGCGGCAGGGCGACGCGACAGACGCGGCTGTCGGCGATGGCCTCGATGTCGTAGCGATGGTGGTCGCTGCCGCTCAGGCCCAGGTAATCGCCGGGCAGCACGAAGCCATTGATCTGGCGGCGGCCATCGGCAAGCGTGCGCACCAGCCGCAGCGCGCCACCGGTCAATGTATAGACGTGCTGGCGCTCTTCGCCGCTGCGGGCGAGGGTGCTGCCCATCGTCACCTGCTGCGACACGGTCACCTGCTCCAGCGCCTGCACTTCATCGGGAGACAGCGCCGAGCACACCGCAAGGTGGCGAACCGAGCAGTGCAGGCAGTCCAGCGTGGCGCAGGACGGCGCGGCGGGGTCGTTGGTGGCGGGCGGAGCGCCGGAAGGCCGGGACATGTTGCGTGGGCGTATCGCGGGCGGGGGAGGGCTTTATGATACTTCAAGCGGCCGTTGGACCCCTTATCTCCGGCTGAGCGATGCGGGGCGCTAGAATGTCGCCCCCTCCCACGTCCCCGTTCCCGCAGGAGTTCCGCCCGTGATCAAGCCCCGTACCCCGCCCGGCACCCTTGAACTGCTGCCGCGCGAGCAGATTGCGTTCCAGCGCATGCTGGACGTCATCCGCCGCAACTACGAGCGCTTCGGGTTCCTGCCGGTGGAGACGCCGGTGTTCGAGCTGTCCGATGTGCTGCTGACCAAGTCCGGCGGCGAGACCGAGCGCCAGGTGTATTTCGTGCAGTCCACCGGCGCGCTGGCCAACGCCGCCGAATCCGGTGACCGTTCGCTGCCGGAGATGGCGCTGCGCTTCGACCTGACCGTGCCGCTGGCGCGGTACGTGGCCGAGCACGAACACGAGCTGACCTTCCCGTTCCGTCGCTACCAGATGCAGCGCGTGTACCGCGGCGAGCGTGCGCAGCGCGGCCGCTTCCGCGAGTTCTACCAGTGCGACATCGACGTGATCGGCAAGGACAGCCTGAGCGTGCGTTACGACGCCGAAGTGCTGGCGGTCATCCACGCGGTGTTTGCCGAACTGCGCATCGGTGACTTCAGCATCCAGCTGAACAACCGCAAGCTGCTGCGCGGCTTCTTCGAGAGCCTGGGCGTGGCCGAAGGCGAGCGCCAGCTGGCGGTGCTGCGAGAAGTGGACAAGCTGGACAAGCGTGGCCCCGACTACGTGCGCGACACGCTGGTGGGCGAGGGATTCGGTATTCCGGCCGAACAGGTCGAGAAGATTCTTGCCTTCGTCGCCGTGCGTTCGCAGGGTCATGCCGATGCGCTGGCGCAGCTGGCGGCACTGGAAGCCGGCGCCGGTTCGTCGGAGATCCTGCGTGCCGGCGTGGCCGAGCTGCGCGAAGTGCTGCAGCTGGTGCAGGCGCTGGGCGTGCCGGAAACCGCGTACTGCCTGAACTTCTCCATCGCGCGTGGCCTGGATTACTACACCGGCACGGTGTACGAGACCACGCTGACCGACCACCCGCAGATCGGTTCGATCTGTTCCGGTGGCCGTTATGAAGACCTGGCCAGCCACTACAGCAAGTCCAGGCTACCGGGCGTGGGCATTTCCATCGGCCTGTCGCGCCTGTTCTGGCAGCTGCGCGAAGCTGGCCTGATCGAGGGCATCGAGGCCAGCAGCGTGCAGGCGCTGGTGGCGCTGATGGACGAGCAGGGCATGCCGCAGTCGCTGGACATTGCCCGCCGCCTGCGCGCCGGTGGCATCAACACCGAAGTGCAGATGGAGCCGAAGAAGATCGGCAAGCAGTTCCAGTACGCGGCCAAGGCGGGTATCCGCTTCGTGGTGTTGGCGGGCGAAGACGAACTGGCGCGCGGCGTGGTGGCGGTGAAGGACCTGCTGCGCGAGCAGCAGTTCGACGTATCCCGCGACGAGCTGGCCAGCACCCTGCAGGTGGAGCTGGAGCAGTCGCGGGTCATGGCGTGAAGCCTGCCGCCGCAGGGGCGCTGATGCTGCTCCTGCTGGCGGGCTGCCAGAGTGATCCGGCGCTGCGCAGCACCAGGATCGGCCCGGCGCACTACCAGCTGGTGGTTGATCGCTGCCATGTGCTCGACCGGGCGCAGCTTGAGCAGGATCTGCATGCCTTGGCCGAGCGCGCGTGCCCGGGCCGGGCCGGGGCGCTGCACAACCTGCAGTCCCATCCCAGCCGGCAGGGCAGCCTGTTCGGCGAATGCCTGCGGCGCGGCGCGCTGCAGGCGGAGGTCCGCTGTCTGCCCTGAGCGGGGCCACGTCCATCGCGGCATCCGAACGCCCACCGCCTGGTGGGCGTTTTCGTTTCCGCCGCCTGAACGGGCCTGCCGGCACCTGATCGGCCCTTTGACGCAGTGCGCAAGAATGCGTTAATGTACTAACACGCTATTACATTGATGCAAGAGTCCTGCCCGTGAAAGCCCGCCCCGACATCGCCGCCAAAGACCCGCAAGCCGATCTGGACGCCCTGGCCCGAGCCTTTGCCGCCCTGCGCGAGCCGGAACAGGTGGTCGCCTTCCTGCGTGACCTGTGCACGCCGGCCGAGCTGGAAGCCATGGCCGACCGTTGGAAGGTGGTGCCGCTGCTGCAGCAGGGCATGCCGTACCGCGAGATCCACGAGCGCACTGGCGTCAGCGTGACCACCACCGGACGGGTGGCACGCACGCTCGAGCATGGCCATCGAGGCTATGCCGCTGCCGTCGACCGCCTTGCTTCGCGCTGATCCGCGCCCTGTTCCGAACTTCGAGACCTCCCCCATGAGTGCAACCCAGGCAGCGCCGGCGCGAGACCGGCTGCGTATCGCCATCCAGAAGAGTGGCCGGCTGGCCGAACCCGCCCGCAATCTGCTCAGTGCCTGCGGCCTGAGCTGGCGCGAGAGCCGCGACAAGTTGTTCTGCTACGGCGAATCGTTGCCGGTGGACCTGCTGCTGGTGCGCGACGACGACATTCCCGGCCTGATCGCAGATGGCGTCTGCGACCTGGGCATCGTCGGCCGCAACGAACTGGACGAGCAGGCCGCTGCGCGTCGCCAGATCGGCCTGCCGGATGCCTACCAGGCGCTGCGCGGGCTGGGCTTCGGACAGTGCCGGTTGATGCTGGCGGTGCCGGAAGAGTGGCAATGGCAGGGGCCCGCGCAACTGGCCGGCACCCGCATCGCCACCAGCTATCCGGCCATCCTCAAGCAGTGGCTGGCCGCGAAGGGCGTGGATGCGCAGGTGGTGGAACTGTCCGGCTCGGTTGAGATCGCGCCGCGCTTGGGCACCGCCGATCTGATCTGTGATCTGGTCTCCAGCGGCGCCACCCTGCGCGCCAACCAGCTCACCCCGGTGCACAACCTGCTCGACAGTGAGGCCGTGCTGGCCGGTGCGGTGCGCATTCCCGATGATGCCCGTGGTGCCCTGCGCAGCATGCTGCTGCGTCGCCTGGACGGTGTGGTGCAGCGGCAGGACCGCAAGCTGCTGATGTTCCGCGCCAACGAGGACCGCGTCGACGCGCTGGCACAGTTGCTGGCCGATGCCGAGCCACTGGTGCGTTTGCCTGCCGATGGCGGTGCATTGCGCCTGCAGACCATGTGCCCCGGTCCGTTGACTTGGCAGCGCATGGAAGAACTGGAGCGCGCCGGCGCCCAGGGCCTGATGGTACTGAGCGTGGAGCGGTCGCTGGCATGAATCGTCTTATCTGGTCGCAACTTGATGAGGCCGCGCGCAGTGCGGCGCTGACCCGCCCGGTGCAGACCGTGGCGCAGCAGACCCGTGATGCGGTGGCCGCGCTGATCGCGCAGGTACGTACACAGGGCGACGCCGCACTGCGCGCGATCACCGCGCGCTTCGATGGCGTGGACCTGCAGGATTTCGAAGTCTCCGACAGCGAGTTCGCCGCTGCCGAAGCAATGGTGCCTGCCGCGCTGCGCCAGGCCATGGTCGAGGCGGCCGAGCGCATCACCCGCTTCCACAAGGCGGGAATGGGCCAGGGCTATGCGGTGGAAACCGCGCCGGGTGTGGTCTGTGAGCGCATGCTGCGGCCGATCGGCCGGGTTGGCCTGTATGTACCGGCCGGCAGTGCGCCATTGCCGTCCACCGCGCTGATGCTGGGCGTGCCGGCGCAGCTGGCCGGTTGCCCACAGGTGGTGCTGTGCACGCCGCCGCGTGCCGATGGTACGGCCGATCCTGCAGTGCTGGTGGCCGCGCGCCTTACCGGAGTGCAACGTGTGTTCAAGCTGGGCGGCGCGCAGGCGATCGCGGCGATGGCCTATGGCACCGGGAGCATCCCGGCGAGCGACAAGCTGTTCGGGCCCGGCAACAGTTTCGTCACCGAGGCCAAGCAGCAGGTGGCGCAGGACGGTGCCGCCGCCATCGACATGCCAGCCGGTCCCTCGGAAGTGCTGGTGATCGCCGATGCCGGCGCCAATCCGGCGTTCGTCGCCGCCGATCTGCTGTCGCAGGCCGAGCACGGCCCGGATTCGCAGGTACTGCTGCTGACCGATGACGCGGCGATGCTGCTCGCCGTCGAGGCCGAAGTCGAACGCCAGGTGGCCCTGCTGCCGCGGCAGGACATCGCCCGCCAGGCACTGTCGGCGTCGCAGTTGATCCAGGTTGAATCGCTGGTGGATGCGTTTGCGATCAGCAACCGCTACGCCCCCGAACACCTGATCCTGGCCCTGCGTGAACCGCGCGACTGGCTGGGCCAGGTGCAGGCGGCCGGTTCGGTGTTCCTCGGCGACTACACGCCGGAAGCACTGGGCGACTACTGCAGCGGCACCAACCACGTGCTGCCCACCGCCGGTGCCGCGCGTGCCTACAGCGGTGTCAGCGTGGCCAGTTTCCAGAATCTGATCAGCGTGCAGAGCGCGAGTGCCGCCGGCTTGGCCGCGATCGGTGGCTGCGCGCGCATCATCGCCAGCGCCGAAGGGCTGGACGCGCACGAACGTGCCGTGGCGCTGCGCATGGAGGTGGCCGCATGAGCGCGGACATCGACGGCGTGCTGGCCTTGGTGCGCTCGGATCTGCAGGCCTTTGCCGGCTACAGTTCGGCGCGCAGCAGCGCTGTGCAGGGTGAAGTGTGGTTGAACGCAAACGAATCGGCGTGGGCCAATCCGGCCGATGCCACCGGCGGCAGCCGTCGCTACCCGGAGCAGCAACCGGCTGCGCTGCGTGAAGCGCTGGCGTCGCTGTACGACGTGCAGCCGCAACAGCTGCTGGTAGGCCGTGGCAGCGACGAAGCGATCGATCTGCTGGTGCGCGCCCTGTGCGTGCCGGGCCGCGATGGCGTGCTGGTGACGCCGCCGGTATTCGGCATGTACGCGGTCTGCGCGCGGTTGCAAGGTGCACCGTTGATTGAAGTCCCACTGATCGATGATGAAGAGGGCCTGCGCACGGACCTGGATGCGGTGATTACCGCTGCGAAGGGGCAGGGCGCCAAGCTCGTTTTCCTGTGCGCGCCGTCCAATCCTGCCGGCAGCGATATCGCGCTGGCGGAGATCGAGCGCGTGGCTGTTGCCCTGCGTGGGCAGGCACTGGTGGTCGTGGATGAGGCCTATGTCGAGTACGCGCAGCGCGCCTCGGCGACCTCGCTGCTGGCCACGCACGCCAACCTGGCGGTGCTGCGCACATTGTCGAAGGCGCACGCACTGGCTGCCGCGCGCCTCGGCACCCTGATCGCCGCGCCGGAACTGATTGCCGTGCTGCGTCGCTGCCAAGCGCCATACCCGGTGCCGACGCCGTGCGCCGAGCTGGCCGTGCAGGCACTGCAGCCGGCTGCGCTGGCACGCACCGCCGAACGCGTAGCCACGGTCATCGCTGAGCGCGAGCGCCTGGGCACCGCGCTGGTTGGCCTGCCGGGCGTCCGTCGCGTGTACGCCTCGGCCGGCAACTACCTGCTGGTCCGCTTTGCCGATGCCCAGGCCGCATTCGACACGCTGCTCGCTGCGGGCGTGGTGGTGCGCGACCAGCGCGCTGCGCCGCTATTGGGCGATGCACTGCGCATCAGCATCGGCAGCCCCGAGGAGAACGACCGCGTGCTTGCGGCCCTGTCGGCACGGAGGGCTGCGGCATGACGCCCATCCTGTTCATCGACCGCGACGGCACCCTCATCGAGGAACCGGCGGATTTCCAGATCGATGCCTACGAAAAGCTGCGCTTCGTGCCGCAGGTGATCCCGGCGCTGCTGAAGTTGCGCGATGCCGGTTACCAGTTCGTGATCGTCACCAACCAGGACGGCCTGGGCAGCGAAGGCTATCCGCGCGCCAGCTTCGATGGCCCGAACGACCTGATGCTGCAGATCTTCGAAAGCCAGGGCATCGTCTTCCGTGATGTGCTGGTCGATGCCAGCTGGCCGCACGAGAACGCGCCGACGCGCAAGCCCGGCATCGGCCTGATGACCGCCTATCTGCAGGACCGCAGCATCGACTGGGCGCGCTCGGGCATGGTCGGCGACCGCATCACTGACCTGCAGTTCGCCGACAACCTCAACATTCGTGGCTTCCAGCTGCGCACCGAGCAGTTCGGCGGCGAATGGGACTGGCCGGGCATCGCCCACGCACTGGCCGATGCGCCGCGTACGGCGCTGGTCCAGCGCAATACCAGGGAAACGAAGATCCGTGTCGAACTGGATCTGGATCGTGCCGGCGATGCGCACATCCACACCGGCCTGCCATTCTTCGACCACATGCTGGAACAGATCGGCAAGCACGGTGGCTTCGCTCTGGACATCCGTGCCGAGGGCGACCTGCACATCGACGAACACCACACCATCGAAGACACCGGCCTGGCGCTGGGCCAGGCCCTGCGCGAAGCACTGGGGGACAAGCGCGGCATCGGCCGCTACGGTTTCACCCTGCCGATGGATGAAACCCTGGCCAGCGCTGCGCTGGATTTCAGTGGCCGCCCGTATTTCGTGTTCGAAGGCGAGTTCAAGCGCGAGCGCGTGGGCGACATGCCGACCGAGCTGGTCCCGCACTTCTTCCGCTCGCTGTGCGATGCCAGCGGCCTGAACCTCAACCTGCAGGTGCGTGGCGACAACGACCACCACAAGGTTGAAGCCTGCTTCAAGGCATTGGCACGTGCGTTGCGTCCGGCGCTTGCGCGGCAGGGCACCGCGTTGCCGACCACCAAGGGGGCGCTGTGAGCGAGGTTGTGCTGATCGATGCCGGCGGCGCCAACCTGGGCTCGGTGCGCTACGCATTGGAACGGCTCGGTGCCACGGTGAAGCTGGTCCGCGACCCTGCTGGCCTGGCCGGTGCACGACGGGTCATCCTGCCCGGCGTCGGTGCGGCTGGCCCCGGCATGCAACGCCTGCATGCGCAGGGCCTGGTCGAGCCGCTGCGCCAACTGCAGGTGCCGCTGATGGGTATCTGCCTGGGCATGCAGTTGTTGTTCGATCGTTCCGAGGAGGCCGGCGTGGATACGCTTGGATTGATCCCCGGGGTGGTGCGCAAGCTGGTGCCGGCCTGTGGCATCCGCGTGCCGCACATGGGCTGGAACCGGCTGCTGCCGCTGCGCCCGTCGCTGCTGCTGCAAGGGGTGCCCGAGCGCGCCAGTGCGTATTTCGTGCACAGCTACGCCGCGCCGCTGAACAGCCATACCGTTGCCGCCTGCGACCACGGTGGGCTGTTCACCGCCGTGGTCGAGCAGGGTCGCTACTTCGGCGCCCAGTTCCATCCAGAGCGTTCCGGCGATACCGGCTCGCTGATGCTGCGCAATTTCCTTGAGGGCACCGCTGCATGAGTTTCATCGTCTATCCCGCGCTGGATATCCGTGATCGCCGGGTGGTGCGGCTGCGCCAGGGTGACTACGCGCAGGAAACCCACTATGGCGACGATCCGTTGCCGCGTGCGCAGGCATTCGCGACGCAGGGCGCACAGTGGATGCACCTGGTCGACCTGGATGCCGCACGTGCCGGTGGCTATACGCTGGCGCCGTTGTTGGCGGCGATCCGTGTGCAGACCCCGCTGCAGGTGCAGACCGGTGGTGGCGTACGTGGCCGCGACGACGTGGCGCGCATCCTCGATGCCGGCGCCAGCCGCGTGGTGATCGGGTCATTGGCGGTGCGCGAACCCGAACAGGTGATCGGCTGGCTGGCCGAATTCGGCCCGGAGCGGCTGACCATCGCCCTCGATGCACGCCAGGACGCGCAGGGACAGTGGCAGTTGCCGGTGCACGGCTGGACCGAAAACGCAGGGGTGACCCTGGATGCGCTGGCCGAACGCTACGCGCAGGCGGGCATGCGCCACCTGCTGTGCACCGACATCGCCCGCGACGGCATGCTGGCCGGCCCCAACATCAGCCTGTATCAGCACCTCGCAGCATTGCTGCCGGGCGTGGCGGTACAGGCGTCGGGCGGTATCCGCGACGTGGCCGACGTGGCGGCGGCGCAGGCCGCCGGCTGCGGCGGTGCGATTCTCGGCAAGGCGCTGCTGGAACAGCGGATGGACCTGGCGGAGGCGCTGGCATGCTGAGCCGCCGCATCATTCCCTGCCTGGACGTACGCGATGGCCGCGTGGTCAAAGGCGTGCGCTTCCGCGATCACGTCGACATGGGGGACATCGCCGAACTGGCCCAGCGCTATCGCGACCAGGGTGCCGACGAGCTGGTGTTCTATGACATAGGCGCCAGCCCGGAGGCGCGTTCGGTGGACGTGGCCTGGATCGAACGCATCGCGCGCCTGATCGATATCCCGTTCTGCGTGGCCGGTGGCATCGACCGCGTGGAGACGGCGCGCCGCGTGCTGTTCGCTGGTGCGGACAAGATATCGATCAACTCACCCGCGCTGGGCCGCCCGGAACTGATCACCGAACTGGCTGAAGAATTCGGCGTGCAGTGCGTGGTGGTGGGTGTCGACTCGGTGCGCGAGGAAGACGGCCAGTGGCGCGTGCGCCGATTCAGCGGCGATCCGGACAAGACCCAGGCGGTGCCGTTGCGCACGCTGGACTGGATCGTCGAGGCGCAGCGCCGCGGTGCCGGCGAGATCGTGCTGAACTGCATGGACAGCGATGGCGTGCGCCGCGGCTACGACGTGGAGCAGCTGCGGCAGGCGCGTGCGCTGTGCCAGGTGCCACTCATCGCTTCCGGTGGTGCGGGTGCGATGGAGCACTTCGCCCAGGCCTTCGACCAGGCCGACGTTGACGGTGCGCTGGCGGCCAGCGTGTTCCACAGTGGCGCCATCGCCATTGCCGACTTGAAGCGCTACCTGCGCGAGCAGCAGATCGAGGTACGAGATGTCTATTGACGTGCGGCCGTCGCCGCAGGCGCTGGAAACGCTGGACTGGGACAAGGGTGATGGACTGTTGCCAGCCGTGGTGCAGGACGTCGACACCCTGCAGGTGCTGATGCTGGGCTACGTCAGCGCCGAGTCGCTGGCAGCGACGCTGGCGATCGGACACATGACCTTCTTCAGCCGCAGCAAGCAGCGCCTTTGGACCAAGGGCGAGCAGTCCGGCAATGTGCTGGTGGTGCAGTCGATCAGCGTCGATTGCGATGCCGATACGCTGCTGGTGCTGGCACGCCCGGCAGGCCCAACCTGCCACACCGGTGCGGAAAGTTGCTTCGATGGCGCTCCGAAGGACTTCCTCGGTGGCCTGGACCAGCTGGTCGCCGTGCGTGAGGCGCTTCGCCCTTCCGGCAGCTATACGACGTCGCTGTTCGAGGGCGGCATCCGCCGCATCGCGCAGAAGGTGGGCGAGGAAGGCGTGGAGACGGCGCTGGCCGGCGTGGCGCAGGGCGATGAAGCACTGCTCGGTGAGGCCTCGGACCTGCTGTACCACCTGCTGGTGTTGCTGCGCGCGCGCGGGCTGTCGCTGGAAGATGCCCGCGACGTGCTGGAAAAGCGCCATCGTTGAACATCGTTGAACAAGGTGTGCGGACCAACGGTCCGCACCTACAATATGGGGTCTCTTTTGCCCGGACCGCCCCCATGAAACTGCCTGCCGCCTGGCTGTGCTGCCTGTTGCTGACCTCGCCGGCCTGGGCCGCGGACACCGTGGTCAGCGGCAAGGTCTATCTGGAGCGTGACGGCAAGCCGGGCCGCGGTGCGACCGATCCGGGTCTGGCTGGCGTGCAGGTGTCCAATGGCGAAACCATCGTCAAGACCGACGCCGACGGCAGCTACAGCCTGCCGGTGCGTGACGGCCAGACGGTCTTCGTGATCAAGCCCGATGCCTATTCCTTCCCGAAGGCCGCCGACGGCCTGCCGTCGTTCTGGCGGCACTACCGGCCCAACGGTTCGCCTGCGCTGAAGTACGGTGGCATTGCGGCCACCAGTGACGTCGCCCGCAACTGGGACTTCGCCCTGCAGAACGACCGGCATGACAGTCGCCGTGGCTTCCAGATGCTGGTGTTCACCGATTCGCAGACCGCCAGCCTGCAGGACATCGGCTACTACCAGCAGTCGATCGTGGCGCCGCTGGTGGGGCAGACCAAGGCCCGCCTGGGCACTACGCTCGGTGACATCGTCAACGACGACCTGACCCTGTACCCGGCGATCAACAAGGTCACCACCGAGCTCGGCGTGCCGTGGTTCCACGTGCCCGGCAACCACGACCTGGATTTCGACGCGGCCAATGATGCGCATTCGCTGGACAGCTGGCGCAACATCTACGGCCCCGATACCTATGCAGTGGAAGAGGGCGGTGCCAGCTTCGTGTTCCTCGACGACGTGGTGTACGACCCCAATGCCAAGTCGAAGTATGTCGGTGGCCTGCGCGAGGATCAGTTCGCCTTCCTTGCTGCCTATCTGAAGGGCCTGCACAAGGACCGCCTGCTGGTGCTGGGCATGCACATTCCGCTGTTCGATGCGGCACCGGGTCGCGAGACCTTCCGCCATGCCGACCGCCAGCGCCTGTTCGACCTGCTGAAGGACTTCCGCAACGTGCTGGTGCTCAGCGGCCACAGCCACACCCAGCAGCACGTCTACCACGGCAAGGCTGACGGCTGGCAGGGTGCCAGGCCGTTGCACGAGTACAACGTCGGTGCCAACTGCGGTGCGTTCTGGTCGGGCGTGAAGAATGCCGCCGGCGTACCGGACAGCACCATGAGCGACGGCACGCCGAAGGGCTATGCGCTGCTGGACGTAGCCGGCAACGGCAGCTACCGCCTGCAGTACCGCGTGGCCGGTGCGGCAGCCAGCGAGCAGATCGGCCTGCATGCGCCGAAGGTGCTGCGCAAGGGCGCGTACCCGGCGTGGGGTATCTACGCCAACGTCTACATGGGCGAGGATGCCAGCGTGGTCGAGTACCGCGTCGATGGTGGCGCCTGGCATCCAATGAAGCAGGTCAGCCAGCCTGATCCGCGGCTGATGGTGGAGAACGTCGCCGACGATCTGGCCTCCACGCTGCGCGGCTACGACCGTTCGCCGGAAGCCACTGCTTCACCGCACCTGTGGCGTGGTGCGTTGCCGACCGATCTGGCCGTGGGCAGCCACAAGGTCGAGGTGCGTTCCACCCAGCCGGATGGTGCGGTGTTCACCGCCAGCACCAGCTACAGCCTGCAGACCGCGCAGCCCTGAGCGCGGGCCGGGCTGCCCTCACGAACTTCCATCACGAAAGGACGCAGCATGGATATCCGCTTCATGGCCGGCACCACGCCAGTCACCCTCAGCCGCCACTGGTTTACCGGCGCGATGATGCTGCAGAGCGCCAGCGAGAAGGTATGGGTGCAGCATCCGCTGCATCCGGGCACGCACTTCTCGTTTTCGCTGGTACAGTCGTGGCAGCGCCATATCGCCGGCCACGAAGTGCTGGTGGAGCGGACCCGGCCGCTGCTGTTCGCCGGGTTCCGCCCGCAGCGCCTGCGGGTGCTGGTGGACGGCGTGCAGGTGGCCGAGCAGGAAGGCATGTGACCCCGGGCGCCGCTGTCGCCGCGCTAGGCAAAGGACGGCCGATGCCTGAGAATCGGCACGATTCAATCGATCCAAGCAGGCCAGCGTGAACGTTGCAGCAGTGTCCCCGGTTCCATCCGAACCCGCCCGCAGCGGCGTTCCCCGCAGCCTTGTGGTCGCCGATGTCGGTGGTACCTTCGCCCGCCTGGCGCTGGCCGAGACAGTGCCGGGGCAGGCGCCGCGGCTGGGCAGCTACCGCACCTACGCCTGTGCCGACCACCCCAGCCTGGCGGCGATCCTCGCCGATTTCACCGCCAGCCTCGGCCAGCCGATGGCCAGCGCTGTGGTGGCCATCGCCGGCCTGCTCGATGGCGATACCCTGATCAACGCCAATCTGCCGTGGACGGTTTCGCTGTCGGCAACGCGCCGCGAGTCGGGCCTGCCCGACCTGCAGCTGATCAATGATTTCGAAGCGGTGGCGCTGGCCATTCCGTACCTGCAGGCCGACACGCTGGTGCCGCTGAACGGCGACGCCGATCCGGCCAAGACGTTCCCGGCGCTGGTGCTGGGGCCCGGCACCGGCCTGGGTGCGGCATTGCGCTTCGCCGATGGCGAGCGCCCGGTGCTGGCCAGCGAGATCGGCCACGCTGCGTTGGGCGCCGGCAACGCGCTGGAACTGCACGTGCTGGGCCAGTTGCTGCAGCGCTGGCCGCACGTGGACAACGAGCGCGTGCTGTCCGGCAGCGGCCTGATGAACCTGTATCCCTGCCTGTGCGAACTGCGCGGCGTGGCGCCGCAGTGGACCAGCACCGAAGCGCTGATCGCAGCTGCGCGGCAAGGCGACGATGCGCTGGCGGTGGAGACCCTGCAGGTGTTCTGTGCCTGGCTGGGCAGCCTGGCCGGCGACGCGGCGATCGCGGTGGGGGCGCGTTCGGTGTATCTGGCCGGCGGCATTTCCACCCATGTGCAGGACTTCCTGGCCGACGGCCGTTTCCGTGAGCGCTTCCTCAACAAGGGCGTGCTGACCGACGTTCTGCGGCAGGTGCCGGTGTGGCGGGTCGAACATGGCCAGCTGGGCGTGCTCGGTGCAGCGGCCTGGCACGCAGCGCGGGCGCCCGCGCACGATTGATCGGCGCTGCCGGCATCGGGCCGGCGGGCGCAGCATGCAGACGGAGGCGAAGATGGTGGATCGCAGGCAGTTCCTGCAGGCCGGTGCACTGGCCGCAGGTGTGGCAGCGTTGCCGGTGGTGAAGGCGCGCACGCAGGGCGGGGCCAAAGTGGTATCGACCTGGGACTTCGGCGTGCCGGCCAACCAGGCCGCGTGGAAGGTGCTGGCGCAGGGCGGCAGTGCGCTGGATGCGGTGGAAGCCGGTGCGCGCTGGGCCGAGAGCGAGCTGTGCAACCCCACCGTCGGCCATTGCGGCAACCCGGACCGCGACGGCGTGCTGAGCCTGGACGCCAGCATCATGGATGGTGACGGCCGCTGTGGCGCGGTCGCTGCGCTGGTCGACATCCTGCATCCGGTGTCGGTGGCCCGCAAGGTGATGGAGAACAGCCCGCACGTGCTGCTGGTGGGCGAGGGCGCCCAGCAGTTCGCCGTGCAGCAGGGCTTCGAGCGCCAGCACCTGCTGACCCCGAAGGCCGAAGCGGCGTGGCGCGAATGGTTGAAGACCGAGAAGTACGCGCCGCAGATCAATGCCGAGCGCCGCGGTCTACCCGGCAACAGCGACAACCACGACACCATCGGCATGCTGGCGCTGGATGCCAAGGGCAATCTGGCCGGTGCCTGCACCACCAGCGGCATGGCCTGGAAACTGCACGGCCGGGTGGGCGACAGTCCGATCATCGGCGCCGGCCTGTACGTGGACAACGAAGTGGGCGCCGCCACCGCCTCGGGGGTGGGCGAAGAGATGATCCGCAACGCGGCCTCGTTCCTGGTGGTCGAGTTGATGCGCCAGGGGCGCTCGCCGGCACAGGCCTGCCGCGAGGCGATCGACCGCGTGGTGCGCAAGCGCCCTGAAGCGAGCAAGACACTGCAGGTCTGCTTCCTGGCCATGAACAAGCAGGGTGAGGTGGGCGCTTACGCGCTGCATCGCGGCTTCGTCTATGCGGTGTGCGATGCGCAGCGCCAGGACGATCTGCGCGATTCACCGTCGATCTATACGAGCACGCAGGCGTGAGCGCGCGCCTGACGCTGGAGATCGCCAGCAACTCGGTGGCTTCGGCGTTGGCTGCGCAGGCCGGTGGCGCAGATCGCATCGAACTGTTCGACAACCTTGCCGAAGGCGGTACCACGCCGTCGTTTGCCAGCATCGCCATCGCCCGCGAGCGGCTGCAGATTCCGTTGTTCGTGCTGGTGCGGCCGCGTCCGGGGGATTTCCACTACGACGCGCTGGAAACCGAGCTGATGCTGCGCGACATCGCCCAGTGCCGCGCACTGGGCTGCGATGGCGTGGTGATCGGTGCGCTGGATGCGCAGGGCGATATCGACCTGCCGCTGTGCCGCGAACTGCTGCGCGCGGCCGGCCCGTTGCAGGTGACCTTCCACCGTGCCTTCGATGCCGCGCGCGATCTGCCGGCGGCGCTGGAGCAGGTGATCGGGCTGGGCTGCCAGCGGGTGCTGACCTCCGGCGGCCAGGCCAGCGCCGACGCCGGTGCCGACGTACTGGCCGCGCTGGTCGCACAGGCGGCCGGCAGGATCAGCGTCATGGCCGGCGCCGGGCTGGGCCCGGGTAACATCGCCGCCGTGGCGCGGCAGACCGGCTGCCTCGAACTGCACGCCTCGGCCAAGGGGCAACGACGCTCGGCCATGCAGTTCCAGAACCCGGCCCTGCGCGGTCTGGATCCGGACTGGAGCCAGACCGCGACCGCCACCGTGGCCGCATTGCGGCAGGCGCTCGACGCCTGAGAGCCGCCGGGGGGGCGGATCCCTTCGCAGAAGGGCTCTGACCCCGGCCAGACGCTATCGGGTCAGAGCCCCTCTACGAGAGGATCCGACCCGGGTACCAAGTTCGCCACGGACAAAACCGTTCTGCGCGCGAGTGTCGTGATCGTGTCATCGACATCTGATTTGCATTGGCAACGATGTTTCGCAACCCGTTGATTCAATTGCCTACCGGCAGCCGATAGTGACACGCAGCGGTCGGATGCTGCGTCGCCGCATGCTGGGCGCGGTTCAGCTGTGCTTTAGTTTGGATCGATCCACAGGGGAGGGTGATCGAATCGAGATGGATCGATTCAACGCCCGGGATCGCCATCCGACCGCGCGCCCACCATCCAAGAGCAACCACCCATGGCTCAGTTCGTCCGCAACCGTCGTCATCTGCTGTCCCAGGCCCTCGTGCTTGCCTTGCTGCCCTTCGCAGCGGGCGCACAGGAAGCGGCCACGTCGTCCACCAAGGACCTCGATGCCGTCACCGTTACCGGCTCACGCATCAAGCGCGCTGGCGTCGAGGGCCCAGCCCCGGTCAACGTGATCACCGCCGCACAGATCCAGAAGGAAGGCTTCGTCACCGTCTACGACGCCCTGAAGACGCTGACCGAAGCGACAGGCACCGTTGAGGCGGCATCGCAATGGGGCTCGCACACGCCCAATGCGAGTGGCCTGAACCTGCGCGGCATGGGCCCCAACCGCAGTCTGTTGCTGGTCAATGGCCGCCGCGTGGCCGACTACCCGCTGCCCTATGGCGGCGAGACGAATTTCTCCAACTACAGCAACATTCCTGCCGCTGCCGTGGAGCGCATCGAAGTGCTGACCGGCGGCGCATCGGCGATCTATGGTTCGGACGCCATCGCCGGCGTGGTCAATGTCATTCTGAAGACCAACTACGACGGCGACGAAGTGCGCGTGCGCGGTGGTACCTCCACCGAAGGCGGCCGCGATACCTGGGACCTGTCCTGGGCAGGTGGCAAGACCGGCGACAACTGGAGCGTGACCTATGCCCTGCAGTACACCAAGCGCGATCCGCTGTTCGGCCGCGACCGGCCGCAGATGGACGACGCTGACGATGCGCTGTACCCGTCCTGGAATATGGAACAGCGCAAGGTCGGTTTCCGTCCCACCGCAGGCCTGGCGCTGATCGACCCGAGCAACGGCCAGCGCCTGGCGCCGCCGGACGGCACCTGCGAGAAATTCGCTGGCGAGTACTACACCGCCGATCGGCTGGTCTACAACTACAACGCCAATACAGTGAGCAACACCGGCCGCCTGTGCGGCATGAGCGCCGACTACGCCAACTGGCTGCTGACCGGTGGCTCGGAGAACGTGTCGGGCAATCTCTATGGCACCTTCGATTTTGGTGACGGCCTGCAGGCCTGGAGCAGCCTGGCGGTGTACCGGTCCGAGGCGATCTGGGGCACCAACCCACCCAGTGTTTCGTTGATCGACGATGCCAACGGTTACTACTGGGACGCCAACCGCAATCGCCCGGTGCTCGGCGTGCGCCAGTTCACCCCTAATGAAGTCGGTGGCCTGGGCACGCTGCGCAATACCAACCGCGAGTTGTCGTGGGATATCAGCGCAGGCCTGCGCGGGCGCTTGGCCGAACGCTTCGACTGGAGCGCCACGGTTGGCCGTTCCTACTACCGCGTTGAAGAGCGGCAGAACGTGGTGGACGAACAGGACTCGTACGACTTCTTCCTCGGCCCACGGCTGGGCACCACCGGCGACGGTGAGGCCATCCATGCATTGAACGAGTCGCGCTGGTGGAACCCGGTCACCCCGGACCAGTACTGGCAGATGGGTACGGTCGCGAAGAATCGCGCGTCGTCCTACGTCAACCAGGCCTCGGCCGACATCACCGGTGAACTGTTCCAGGGTTGGGCCGGGCCGATTTCGTTCGCGGCAGTGGCCGAAGTGGCCAAGCAGGGCTATCACCTCAGCCCGGACCCGCGTGCCGGCATCGATTTCGACCTGCAGAACGTTGATCGTGGTGGTGGTGAGCGCACCCGCTATTCGGCCGGTGTCGAGTTCAAGATCCCGTTGGTCGACAGCCTGATCGCCACCGCGGCGGCACGCTACGACCGTTATGGCAGCTACAAGGCCGACGGCGGCGGCGAGGCGCTGGATGTCGGCAGCCAGAAGGAAACCACCTGGAACGCTGGCCTGGAATGGCGTCCGTTCGAGTCGCTGCTGGTGCGCGGCTCCTACGCCACCAGCTTCCACGCGCCGGACATGCACTACCTGCTCGGCCAGGCCAGCAGTTCCGAAGTGCTGACCTACGATCGCCTGCGCTGCATCGAGAGCGGCGCCTATCTGGTCAACAACTGCGGCGTGGGCAATACCGATGTCTGGTATGCGTTCGACGTGAACCGTCGGGGGACGCCGTTGCTGCGCTCGGAAACCGGCGATTCGTGGACGGTCGGCTTCGTCTGGGACGTGCTGCCGAACCTGTCGATGAGCGCGGATTACTGGGCGATCAAGCTGGAGGACATGATCGTCGACGTCGGTGCGGACGAGGTACTGGCCAGTGAGGCCGGCTGCCTGACCGGCAAGAACATGGACGGCACGCCCTGGGCGAACCCGGCGGGTGACGCGTACTGCGCCGGCATCCTCGCCCGCGTGAATCGTGACAGCAGCGGACGGTTGGTGTCGATCGAGCGCGGGCCGTTCAACCTGGCCAGCCGTGAAGTGCGTGGTATCGATCTGAGCGCGCGCTATCGGCTGGAGACGGCCGCATGGGGCAGCTTCCAGCTGGGGGTGAATTACACCAACCAGATCTCGACGAAGGAGCAGCGCTACGCCAACGACCCGAACCCCGAGCGCCGCGACCGTGACCTGCGCAGCAAGCTGCGCGCGAGCCTGGCCTGGCAGGGAGGAAACTGGAATGCGAACGTGTATGCCGACCGCATCGGCTCGGTGCCGGGTGTGCGCTACCACTGGGGCACCGACCGCCTGGACAACCCTGGCGGCTGCCTGCCCTTCGCCGATGGCTACGTGCCCAGTGACAGCCCGTCGCTGAACTGCCTGGAGCCTGCCACGCGTCCGGACGGATCGGTCAATCCGAACCCGAATGCGGGGCAGCAGACGGCGCGCTATTACGGCCGGGTCGGGCCGTTCATCACCTGGAATTTCAACATCGGCTACCAGGTGACCGAGTTCATGAAGGTCAATCTGTATGTCAACAATGCCTTCAACGCGACCAGCTGGAACCACAAGGACCCGTACAAGGTCGACTACGATTTCGCCCCGACGCGTCTGCTGGGTGCGGTGGGGCGTGAGTTCGCGCTGGAGTATGTGTTTACGTTCTGAGGGACGGCGGCGCCGGGCATGACCCGGCGCCAGCCACAGGGTGCCGGGCAGCCACGCATGGCGTGGCTCTACTGGGCGAGCGCGGGATGCCGGGCAGCCACGCATGGCATGGCTCTACTGGGCGTGGGCGGGATGCCGGGCAGCCACGCATGGCGTGGCTCTACTGGGCGAGCGCGGGATGCCGGGCAGCCACGCATGGCGTGGCTCTACTGGGCGAGCGCGGGTGCCGGGCGGCCACGCATGGCGTGGATCTACTGCAAAGCCGCAGTAGAGCCACGCCATGCGTGGATAGGCTGTCGGCGGGAGATGGTGGATTTGACCTTCCCACGATGGCAAGGTCTAGGCTGGTCACCTCTCCAGATGGAACCAGGGAAACCAGGCCATGAGCACCTCCAGCGTTACAGCCGTCCCCGGGACGGCTTCCACCCTCAGCCTGCCAATCGAAGGCATGACCTGCGCCAGCTGTGTTGGCCGGGTCGAAGCGGCCCTGGCCAAGGTCGAGGGGGTCGCCAGCGTGTCGGTCAACCTGGCCACCGAACGTGCGGACATCCGCTCCTCTGGCCCTCTCAACCGCGACGCCCTGATCCAGGCGGTGGAAAGCGTGGGCTACGAGGTACCGGCGGCGACCACCGAACTGGCCGTGGAAGGCATGACCTGCGCGTCCTGCGTCGGCCGCGTGGAGCGCGCGCTGCTGGCGGTGCCGGGCGTCAGCCAGGCCAGTGTCAACCTCGCCACCGAACGTGCGACCGTGCGCGGCGTCGCCGGCATCGACGCACTGGCAGCGGCGATCGACAAGGTCGGCTACGCGGCGCACGCGATCGATGGCGGCACCCAGGTCGATGAGGAAGCGGCGGAAAAGAAGGATGCCGAGCGGGGGGCGCTGAAACGCGACCTGATCCTGGCCAGCGTGCTGGCGGCCCCGGTGTTCGTGCTGGAAATGGGCTCGCACCTGATTCCCGGCATGCATCACTGGGTGATGTCCACGATCGGCATGCAGGCCAGCTGGTACCTGCAGTTCGTGCTGACCACGCTGGTCCTGGCCATTCCCGGCCGGCGCTTCTACCAGAAGGGCTTCCCGGCGCTGCTGCGCCTGGCGCCGGACATGAACTCGCTGGTGGCGGTGGGCACCGCCGCGGCATTCGGTTATTCGGTGGTGGCCACCTTCATCCCGCGCCTGCTGCCAACGGGCACGGTGAATGTCTACTACGAAGCGGCGGCGGTGATCGTCGCGCTGATCCTGCTCGGCCGGTTCCTGGAGGTGCGCGCGAAGGGCCGCACGTCGGAGGCGATCAAGCGTCTGGTCAACCTGCAGGCCAAGGTGGCGCACGTCAGCCGTGAGGGTCGCATCGTCGATATCCCGATCAGCGAGGTGCTGCTGGGCGACCTGCTGGAAGTGCGTCCGGGCGAGCGCGTGCCGGTGGATGGTGAGGTGACCGACGGTCGCAGTTTCGTCGACGAATCGATGATCACCGGCGAGCCGATCCCGGTGGAGAAGTCGGCCGGCAGCGGCGTGGTCGGCGGCACCGTCAACCAGAAGGGCGCGCTGACCCTGCGTGCGACGGCGGTGGGCGGGCAGACCATGCTGGCGCAGATCATCCGCCTGGTTGAACAGGCGCAGGGCTCCAAGCTGCCGATCCAGGCCGTGGTCGACAAGGTGACGCTGTGGTTCGTGCCGGCGGTGATGCTGGCGGCCCTCGCTACCTTCCTGGTGTGGCTGATCTTCGGACCGTCGCCGTCGCTGACCTTCGCGCTGGTCAACGCCGTGGCCGTGCTGATCATTGCCTGCCCGTGCGCGATGGGGCTGGCGACGCCGACCTCGATCATGGTCGGCACCGGCCGCGGCGCCGAGATGGGCGTGCTGTTCCGCAAGGGCGAGGCGCTGCAGCTGTTGAAGGACGCAAGGGTGGTGGCGGTGGACAAGACCGGCACCTTGACCGAAGGCCGTCCGCTGCTGACCGACCTGGAGATCGCCGACGGCTTCGATCGCGCGCAGGTACTGGCACGGGTGGCAGCGGTGGAATCGCGCTCGGAGCATCCGATCGCCCGCGCCATCGTCGAGGCGGCGACGGAGGAGGGCATCGCGCTGCCGGCGATGGCTGATTTCGAGTCGGTGACCGGCATGGGCGTGCGTGCCACCGTCGATGGCGCACGCGTGGAAGTGGGCGCCGATCGTTTCATGCGTTCGCTGGGCGTGGACATCGGCAGTTTCACCGCGCTGGCCGATCGCCTGGGCAATGAAGGAAAGTCGCCACTGTATGCCGCCCTCGATGGCCGCTTGGCGGCGATCATCGCAGTCTCCGATCCGATCAAGCCGAGTACGCCGGCCGCCATTGCCGCCCTGCACCAGCTTGGCCTGAAGGTGGCCATGATCACCGGTGACAACGCCGCCACCGCACAGGCCATCGCCCTTCAGCTCGGCATCGATGAAGTGGTGGCCGAAGTGTTGCCGGAAGGCAAGGTGGAGGCGGTGCGCCGGTTGAAGGCAGCTTACGGGCAGATCGCGTTCGTTGGTGATGGCATCAACGATGCGCCGGCGCTGGCCGAGGCTGATGTCGGCCTGGCCATCGGCACCGGTACCGACGTCGCAGTAGAGTCGGCCGACGTGGTGCTGATGTCGGGCAACCTGCAGGGCGTGCCCAACGCCATCGCGCTGTCGAAGGCGACCATTGGCAACATCCGCCAGAACCTGTTCTGGGCCTTTGCCTACAACACCGCATTGATCCCGGTCGCGGCCGGTGCGCTGTATCCGGTATGGGGCGTGTTGCTGTCACCGGTGTTTGCCGCCGGTGCCATGGCCCTGTCCAGCGTGTTCGTGCTCGGCAATGCGCTGCGCCTGCGGCGCTTCCAGGCGCCGATGGCGGACGCGTCCCAAGCGGCCCACTGAAGGAGCGATTGAATGAACATCGGTGAAGCATCGAAGGCCTCCAGCGTGTCGGCCAAGATGATCCGCTATTACGAGCAGATCGGCCTGATTCCGCCGGCTGAGCGCACCGGCGGGGGCTATCGCGCCTATTCTCAGGCCGACGTACATCGGCTGCGTTTCATCCGTCGCGCGCGAGATCTCGGCTTTTCGGTGGCCGAGATCACCGACCTGCTGGGCCTGTGGAACGACACCTCGCGCCACAGTGCCGACGTCAAGCGCCTGGCCGAGCAGCACATCGCTGATCTGCAGCAGCGCATCGAGAGCATGCGGCAGATGGCCGACACGCTGCAATCGCTGATCAGCTGCTGCGCCGGCGATGATCGCCCCGAGTGCCCGATCCTGCAGCGGCTGGGCGACGGCGAAGAGGGCGCTGCGCCGATTGCAGCGCCCGCAGGGGCAGTACGCAGGCGCGCGCGCAGAACCTGACCAAGGCAGACAGAAAAGAAAATGCCCGCCCCGGCAATTGCATGGGGCGGGCATCGTTCATGCAATCGGCCGCGTGATCAGGCCGTGCGCGGCGGGAAACCCGCTTCGGTCAGCGCCGCGACGATCTGCGCTTCGCTGGCCGAGGTCTGCACCTGCACGCGGCGGCTGGCCGGATCGGCCGACACGCTTGCCGCCGGGTCGACCAGCTCGATCGCCTTGGTCACGCTGCGCGCGCAGCCACCGCAGGTCATGCCTTCCACATGGAATTCCATCTGTAGCTCCTTTGATGCTCTGGGGGTGGAGCCAGTGTGCACGTTCCAACGATGGCAGGGTCAAGCGATACGCTGAACAAAAACGGCAGCCACCTGTACCAGCGCGGCTGCCGTGGAGGATCGTCCCCGCCCGAAGGCGGGGGTACTGCTTCAGAACTTCCAGTTCACGCCGAAGTACAGCTGGCGGCCGGCGTAGATGTTGGACAGCAGGCGGGCCTGGCTGTCGTTGCCCATATAGCTGCGCAGCTCGGACTTGGTGGCGTTGAGCACCGAGGCGGTAACGGTCCAGTCCGGGGTCAGGTTGTAGGCCACGTTCAGGTCGAGCTGGTCGTAGGGCTTGGTGTAGGTGGTGAGGCCGTTGTTGAGGCCGCCGACCACTTCGCCGCGACGGTTGTACGAGGCGCGTGCCAGGAACTTCTCGTTCTCGTAGAACACGGTCACGTTGGCCTGGTTCTTGGCGCTGCCCACCAGCGGCGAGGAACCGATCTCTTCGCCATCCAGCACGATCGAGGCCAGATTGGTGTCGTTGTAGGTGTAGTTGGCCTGCACGCCCAGACCGAAGTCGAAGGTGTACTGACCGTACAGCTCCACGCCCTGTGAGACACCGTCACGGCCGTTGGCCTGGGTTTCATACTTCTGCACCGTCACCGATTGCCCGCCAACGGTCATCTGCTGGTCGCGCACCACCGGCACGGTGAAGTTGTCCACGTTCTTGCGGAACAGCGCCACGCCGGCCACCGAACCCGGCTTGAAGTACCACTCCAGGCCGAGGTCGAACTGCACGGCTTCGAATGGCTCCAGCGCCTTGTTGCTGCCCGATCCATACCAGCCCGGGGTGTCGGTGCCGCCGGCGACGCGACGGTCGTTGCTGTATTCCTCGCTGACGTAGCGCAGGCCGCCTGGGTAGGCGATGGAGGTGTAGCTCGGGCGGGCGATCACCTTCGATGCGGCACCACGCAGCACCAGGTTGTCGGTGATGTCCCAGGCGATGTTGAAGCTGGGTAGGAAGTCGGTGTAGGTCTTGTCCAGCGAGCTGAGCGTGTAGACCTTGTCGCGCACCTGGTTGTCCGGCAGGCGCACGAAGCCGCCCTGGCATCGCAGGTTCGGATCGGCGGCCGGATCATCGCAGCTCATCGGTGCGCCGCTTGCGTTGTCGACGAAGTAGTCGTTGAAGCGCTCGACCGAATCGCTGGACTGGGCGAACTGCTTGGTGCGCACCACGCGCACGCCGACGTTGCCGCGCACGCGGTCGGTACGGAAGTTGGCCTGGAAGTAACCCGAGTAGATCTTCTCGTTGACGTCGTAGACGAAGTCTTCCTCGGTGCGGTTGTACGAACCGCCGTAGGTCTTGTTGAGATAATCGATGTAGGCCGGGTAGTTGATGCCCGGGAACACGTTGGCGTTGAAGCCACCGGTGATGTTGCTGATCGGATTGGACAGGAAGAAGCCCGGCTGGGCATTGCCTGCCGTTGGATCGCAACCGGCCTGGTAGCGGTTGTTGTCATAGTCGGCCGGGTCCAGGCCCGGGCACACCCAGTAGGTGTTGCCGGTGTTGCGGTGGACCTGGCCGTCACGGTACTTGGCGCCGAACTGGATCGAGTCCAGCCAGCCGGCTTCGAACAGCTTGGTGACGTCGGCCTGGAAGTAGTTCTGCTTGACCTCGGTCTGCATCCACGACGAATCGGTCGAGCCGGTATCCACTTCGGCGATGCCGGCCATCAACTGCTGCTGCAGATCCGGCGAGAACTGCACCGACGGCGTGCCGGTCAGGTCCCACGCGGTGTACTGGTTGCCCGACTGCCATTGATCGCCGACCTTGCGGCGCGGCTTGGCCGACATCCGGAAGTTCATCGACGGGCCGCCTTCAGACCAGGTACGGCCACCGGTGAACGACGCCTTCCACAGCGGGCTGATGTCCCAGTCGATGGTCAGGTCGGCGGTCTGCGAGAGCGCCTTTTCCTTGCTGTAGCCACCGGTCAGCTGCGGGGTGGGGATGGTGCAGTCGTCCGGGCCCCAGCCGCCGGGCTGCATGCCGGCAGCTGCGGCTTCCTGTTCACTGCAGTAGTAGGTCTTGCCGGCCAGCTTTTCATACTGCGCGCCGGTGACGATGCTGCCGCTGGGGTCGAAGTCCAGCCCGTTGAGCAGGCGGCCGCCGGCCCAGTTGCCGTCCTGGTTGTAGCGGGCCAGGTTCCACTCCGGCACCTTCAGCATGTTCTGGGTGTAGTCACCCTGCAGCTCGAAGCGGAAGTAGTTGGCGGTCAGGGTGAGGTTGTCGACCGGCTTGAACTGGAAGGTCAGCTGGCCGCCCTTGCGCTCGCGCTTCTCTTCCTTCACCGCGAAGTTCACAGAGGTCGGCATGAAGAACTCGCTGTAGTTCTTGCCGGTTTGGTTGTTGAAGCCGGACTCGCCCCACCAGTAGTGGATGCCATCCTGTTCCAGCAGGTTGCCGTTGGCATCGCGGGCGGTGGTGCCGTTGCCGTACCACTGGTAGTCCTCGGTGCTGGCTTCCATGGTGCGGCTGGTGCGCTTCTGCTGGGTCACGCCGACCAGCACGCCGAAGCGCTCGTCCTTGCTGTGCCAGGAGTACAGCGCCGATACCTGTGGATCGACGTCGTGGCTGGTGTCCGACGAGGTGCCTTCCAGGTTGACGTAGCCGGAGTTGGCTTCCATCTCCAGGGGGCGGCGGGTGTGCAGGATGACCGTGCCGCCGATGCCGCCTTCATCGATGCGTGCTTCCGGCGACTTGAACAGCTCGGCGCTGGACAGCATGTTCGACGGCAGCAGGGTGTAGTTGAACGAGCGGGTGGCTTCGTTGTTGGTTTCCGACGAAGCGACGAAGTTGCCGTTCAACTGGGTCAGGGTCAGGTCGGGCGCGAGGCCGCGCACGCTGACCGACTTGCCTTCGCCACCGCTGCGGGTGATGACCACGCCGGGCACGCGCTGCAGCGCGTCGGCCACGTTCTTGTCGGGGAACTTGCCAACGTCCTCGGCGGTGATCACTTCGACCACGGCATTGGCGTCGCGCTTCTGCTGCAGGCTCTTTTCGATTGCATAGCGGTAGCCGGTGACCTGGACGCTGTCCAGGGTGGTGGCGTCCTGCGCGCCGGTCGTTGCCGCCTGCTGCGCGGAAGCGCCAAGCGGAGCGACGGCGGCGGCCAGGGCCAGCGCGATGGCCAGCGACAACGCGTCGTGGCCCTGCGTACGTGTTGATTGCTTCATTGCCATCTCTCCCTCTCTCCTGGATTGATCCGGTGACTGACTGACGCGGAAACTTGAATCGATCTAATTCGTGATGCTGATCTTGCCTTCGCCGTGCAGATGCAACGAGCGCGTGGCAGATGGCGCGGCACGTCCTGTCTTGCTCCCCAACTCCGGGCCATCGCGCTGTCGTCTTGGATCGATCTAAGCGATGGGCGGGGCGATTTTTAGCACGGCAACGGCGCCGGTGCATGTTGCTGCGCAATATGGCAGCGACGTGTCGCGCAAATGACCCTTTATGGAAAAATGCTGTAAGCGTTTACATGCGCAAATGGGCGGGGCCGGCCGGGCTGCGCCCGGCACCCGCATAGGCCTTCAAGCCAGGGCAGCAGCAACAGCAGCAACAACAACAGCGGTTTTCCGTGGGATGGCGGGGGGGGCGGTTGCGGGGGACGCTGCAAGTACGTCCATGTAAGCTCGGTCGCGCCATCCATGGCGCTCACGCCCCCGCAACCGGACCCACCCCGCCTTCGACAGATTCCCGATGCCGTTGGTAGGTGTCGACCTTGGTCGATACGAAGATCCACGCCGTGCGTGGATGAAATCCAATTCCATTCGATGATTTCGAAATCGGTAGGAACATCCATCCACGCATGGCGTGGATCTACCAGGCATCAGGAAACTGTCAGGGGTGGGGCGGTGTGGGTATGCAAGACCGTTGGCGCCATGGATGGCGCCATCGAGCCCCCATGGATGGGTTTACGGCGCGTCCTGCATACCCGCAGCGCCCCGCCCAGCTCGGGAGCCTGCATCTGCTGTTGCTCCGGCCTCTGCAGGTGCCGGGCGCAGCCCGGCCGAAGCCCCACCCCTCATGCTGCGCCGCAGAATGCATTGGGCGAAATTCCCATGGTCTACTTGAATCGATCTAAATCCGCCGGGGTGCGGATTTGTACCGATGGAAACGAGGGCTGGGCCTGTGCGGCCGGTCCTTCGCTGCCGCCCTGCCGCCAAGGAGTCCTGCCCGTGACCAGGTTGTCCCACCGTCGTCCCGACCGCCGCCTGTCGGCACTGTCCCATCGGCCCTTGGCCCGCATCGCCTGCCTGTTGGCCCTCGCGGTGACGCCCTGGCTGCAGGCCGCACCGGCCGCGCTGGAGCGCGAGGTCAACACCTTCATCGGCAGCAAGGATGATGGCAACACCTTCCCCGGTGCCTCGGCGCCGTTCGGCTTGATCCAGGTCAGTCCGATCGGCAGCCATTATTCGGGCTGGCGCTACGACGACGACAAGATCCGCGGCTTCGGCCACTCCTTCCTGTCCGGCGCCGGTTGCTGGGAGCAGGGTGGGCAGGTCTCGGTGCTGCCGGTGACCGGTAGCATCGGCCCCGGTGGCGACTTCGATACCGCCAACCCCAAGCAGTTCGACCACAAGGCGTATGCCTCGGCCTATACCCATGACGGCGAAATCGGCCAGGCCGGCTACTACAAGGTGCGTCTGACCAGTTACGGCGGAATCGACGCTGAGGCGACGGCGCGTACGCGTGCGGCTGCCGAGCGCTACACCTTCAGCCAGGGCAAGGGCGATGGCCACGTGCTGGTCAATGTCGGCCAGGCCAACGAGCGCCATTCGGTGATCGGCAGCGTGATCGACGTGGTGGGTGACCGCGTGGTGGAAGGCAAGCTGGTCACCAAGAGCTTCTGCGGTGGCCATCAATACACCACCTGGTTCCGTATCGAATTCGACCGTCCGTTCAAGGCACATGGCACCTGGGGCGAGGGCGGTGGCCTGCCGGGCGCGCGCCACAGCATGGAAGGCGAGCAGAAGCCGAATGGCGCGTGGCTCAGCTTCGACCTGGCCAAGGGCCAATCGGTTACTGCCGTCAGCGCGATTTCGCATGTGGACGCCGAAGGTGCACGCACCAACCTGCGCGCCGAGGGCATGCAGGGCGGGGCGCTGCTGGGCTTCGAACGCATGCGCGCGCTGTCGCAGCAATCCTGGCGTGAGCAGCTGGCACGCGTGCGCGTGCAGGGTGGCAATGGCGATGACCGCACCGTGTTCTACAGCGCGCTGTACCACGCACTGCTGCAGCCGCTCACCGGCAGCGATGCCGACGGTCGTTACCGCGGCTATGACGATGGTATCCATCGCGCCGATGGTTGGACCTACTACGAGTATTTCTCGCTGTGGGACACCTACCGCGCACAGAACCAGTGGCTGGCACTGACGCGCCCGGACGTGGCGCGCGATATCGGTCGCAGCCTGCTGGCGATCGACGAGCAGGGCGGTTGGCTGCCGCGCTGGGGCTATGCCAACTTCGAGACCAACATCATGACCGGCGACCCGGTCACCCCCTTCATGGTCGACCTGTGGCGCTTCGGTGCACTCAAGGGCCGGGAAGGACAGGCGTGGGATGCGCTGCGTCGCAATGCGTTCGGTACGCCGCCGCTGAATTCGCGTGCTGCCGGTCGCTCCGGCAACCCGACCTACCTGGACAAGGGCTACGTGGTTTACGACCGTGCGTTCCCGTCCAAGGGCATGGACGTCGATCCGCACCACGGAGGTTCGGCAACGCTGGAGTACGCCTTGGCCGACTGTGCGCTTTCGCAGATGGCCGATGGGCTTGGCCATGTCCAGGATGCAGCGACGCTGCGTGAGCGCGGTCGCAACTGGCGCAACGTTTGGGACCCGCAGGTACGTGATGCGGAAACCGGCTTCAGCGGCTTCCCGCGCCCGCGCACCGAAGATGGCCAGTGGTATACCCCGGCAGACGGCCATTACAGCCCGCGCTCGCACCATGGCTTCCATGAAGGGACCGCCTGGCAGTACCAATGGCTGGCGCAGCAGGACGTGCCGGGCCTGGTCGAGGCGATGGACGGTCGCGAGCAGGCGGGCCGCCGCCTGGATGCGTTCTTCGCGATGGATGCGCTGCAGGCCGACCCGCTCAATGCGGCGCGCCGCGAGTGGGTGGTGGGCCCGTACAGCTACTACAACCAGTTCCGCTACAACCCCAACAACGAACCCGACCTGCATTCGCCGTGGCTGTACACGCTGATCGGCCAGCCTTGGAAGACCGCCGCAGTGGTGCGTGCTGCGCAGCAGCTGTTCACCAATGCGCCCAATGGCGTGACCGGCAACGATGACCTCGGCACGATGTCGGCCTGGTACCTGTTCAGTGCGATCGGCGTGTACCCGGCGGTGCCGGGCAGCGGCGAGTTCCTGCTGCATACGCCGCGCTTTGCCAAGGTCGAAGTCGAGCTGGGCAATGGCCGCACCCTGCGCATCGAGGCGCCTGGCGCCGATGGCCGTCGCCTGCAGTACGTGCAGGGCGTGCAGGTCGATGGCCAGGCGCATGCCCCGGTGTGGCTGGGCTGGAACCAGCTGCAGCAGGGCCCGAAGCTGCGCTTCGCTCTCGATGGCACGGCGCCGACGCAGGGCTGGGGCACGGCGGTGCAGGATCTGCCGGTGTCCTGGTGCGCGGCACCGGGCAGCCAGCTGCACTGAGCCGGGCTGTGCCGTTCGAGGCAACCCAGCGAACGGCACGGCACGACAGGGCCGCGATCCATTAGGCTTGAGCATCCATCGGAGTGCGGGAAGACGATGAACGACAACGGCGACAGTTCCAGCAAGCGTTCCGGCAAGGCGGTGACGGTGACCGACATCGCCCGTGCCATCGGCGTTTCGCGCGCGACCGTGTCGCTGGTGCTGCGCGGCAGCCCGCTGGTCAACGTCGATACCCGCGCCCGGGTGGAGGCTGAGCTGCGGCGCCAGCGCTACGTCTACAACCGCGCGGCGGCGAACCTGCGGCGACGCACATCGTCCAGCATCGCCCTGGTCATCAACGATCTGTCCAACCCGTTCTTCGCCGAGTTCGCTTCCGGTGTGGACGAAGCACTGGGGGGGCGTGGTTACGTGACCCTGCTCGGCAGTACCGGCGAGTCACCCGAGCGCCAGCAGGCGGTGCTGTCCACGTTGATGGAGCACACGCCTGCAGGCCTGATCCTGTCGCCGGCCGAGGGCAGCGATGCCACGCTGCTGCGGCAGGCGCTGGGTGCCAATGCCAACGTACTGCTGTTCAACCGCGAGCTGGAAGGTGCCGAGTGGGACTTCCTGACCCTGGACAACCAGCATGGCGCCTACCTGGCTACCCGCCACCTGATCGAGCGCGGTCATCGCCAGATCGCCTTCTTCGGTGGTCATGCGGCATCGAGCTCCTGCCACCAGCGTCGCGCTGGTTTCCAGCAGGCGCTGGCTGAAGCCGGGCTGGCGCTGCCGCCGGGCTGGATGATCGAATCGGCACCCAACCGCCTGGAAGCGGCCGCGCGCACCGACGAACTGTTCGTCGACGGCCATCGGCCGAGCGCGGCGGTCTGCTACAACGACACCGTCGCGCTGGGGCTGATGCTGGGCCTGAACTCGCGCGGCATCCGTCCTGGCGGTGACTTCGCGGTGACCGGTTTCGATGATATTTCCGAAGCGTCGGTGGCCGTGCCGCCGTTGACCACGTTGACTGCCGACCCGCGCGAGCGCGGCCGGCAGGCGGCGTCCCTGCTGCTGCAGCGACTTGAGGAACCGGAGGCGCCACCACGGCGCACGGTCGCCCCGGTACAGTTGCGCATCCGCGAAAGCAGTGCCGCTCGTCCGAACTGATGCTCTGCTGCTGAACTGATTGCACCCTTCCACGCACCAACGACCTTTCGCGCATCGAGGCGCGTACCGCATGCCGATCTCCGCAACGCCCCGTCCATCCGGTTCCCCGGGCAACCAGCCTGCCGTCACCAACGGCAAGGCACTGGCCGTGGTCACCACCATCTTCTTCATGTGGGGCTTCCTGACCTGCCTCAATGACATCCTGATTCCGCACCTGAAGGCGGTGTTCGAGCTGAACTACGCCAAGGCGATGCTGGTGCAGTTCACCTTCTTCGGCACTTACTTCCTGATGTCGTTGCCGGCCGGGCGGCTGGTGGCAGCGCTGGGTTACAAGAAGGGTATCGTGGCCGGCCTGGTGATCGCCGGCGTCGGCGCGCTGGGCTTCTGGCCGGCGGCCGAGCTGCGTGTCTATGGCGCCTTCCTCGGTGCGTTGTTCGTGTTGGCCACCGGCATCACCGTGCTGCAGGTGGCAGCCAACCCGTATGTCGCCCTGCTTGGGCCGGAGCAGACCAGTTCCAGCCGCCTGACCCTGGCGCAGGCGCTGAACTCGCTGGGTACGGCCATCGCGCCGATCTTCGGCGGCATGCTGATCCTGTCCAACACGGCCATGAGCGGTGAGCAGATCGCCGCGCTGCCGGCCGCCGAGCAGCTGGCCTACCGTACCGCCGAGGCGCACGCGGTGCAGGGTCCCTACGTGGGTCTGGCGGTGGCGTTGATGCTGCTGGCCCTGTTCGTGTTCCTGTTCCGCCTGCCGGCGCTGAACGACACCACCGAGCAGGCTGACCAGGGTCATCAGCACAGCTACCTGGATGCGCTGCGCAAGCGCCATCTGCTGCTGGGCGTGCTCGGTATCTTCTTCTACGTCGGCGCTGAAGTATCGATCGGCAGCTTCCTGGTCAACTACCTGTCCATGCCCACCATCGGCGGCTTCAGCGAGCAGGAAGCCACCCACTATGTGTCGGCCTACTGGACGATGGCGATGATCGGTCGCTTCGCCGGTTCGGCGCTGCTGGCGCGCTTCTCGCCGAGCCGCCTGCTGGCGATCTTCGCTCTGGTCAATGTCGGCCTGCTGACGCTGACCATGATGACCTCCGGCAATGTCGCGCTGTATTCGGTGGTGGCGATCGGCCTGTTCAACTCGATCATGTTCCCGACCATCTTCGCGCTCAGCATCGAGCGCCTTGGCCCGCTGACCAGCAAGGGCTCGAGCCTGCTGATCATGGCCATCGTCGGTGGCGCCGTGGTGCCTTACCTGCAGGGCGTCCTGGCCGACCACGTCGGCGTGCAGGCCAGCTTCATCCTGCCGCTGCTGTGCTACGGCTACATCATTTTCTACGGACTGGTCGGCGCCCGTGCGCCGGCTGCCGGCACGCACGGAGGCTGAGTCGAAAATGGGTTCCATCGTCTGCTTCGGCGAAATTTTGATCGATCTACTAGCGCAGCCGCCGGCCTCGGCCGATACCCCGCGCGCGTTCCTGCAGTACGCCGGAGGGGCACCGGCGAACGTCGCGGTGGCCGCCGCACGGCTGGGCGCGAAGACGCAGTTCGTCGGCATGCTCGGCCGCGACATGTTCGGCGACTTCCTGGCGGAGAGCCTGAGCGAACACGGCGTCGGCACCGACTACATCGTGCGTACCGACGCGGCCAAAACCGCCCTGGCCTTCGTGGCACTGGACGCCGGTGGCGAACGCAGCTTCAGCTTCTACCGTCCACCTGCCGCCGACCTGCTGTTCCGTGACAGCGACTTCCAGGCAGGCTGCTTCGATGGCGCGCAGTGCTTCCATGTCTGTTCCAACAGCCTGACCGAAGCAGACATCGCCGACGCGACGTTCGCCGGCATGGACCGGGCGCGCACGGCCGGTGCGGTGGTCAGCCTGGATCTCAACCTGCGTCCGGCGCTGTGGCCGGCCACTGTCGACCCGGCACCGCGGCTGTGGCAGGCGCTGGAACGTGCCGACCTGGTCAAGCTGTCACGCGAGGAACTGGAGTACCTTGCGGCACCGCTCGGCGATGACGGCGAGGCACTGGTGCTGCGACGCCTGCTGGCCGCGCAGGCACGCTGGGTGATCATCACCGACGGCGCCGCCACGCTGCATTGGTACACCCGCGAAACGCAGGGCAGGGTCACCAGCTTCCGCGTGCCCACCGTGGACACCACCGCCGCCGGTGATGCCTTCGTTGGTGGCGTGCTGGTCGGGCTGCTGGAGCGGGGTGGGGCGGGTGCGGGCTTCGCCGCGTTCTGCCAGGACCCGCAGGCGATCGCCGCCACGCTGCGCTTCGGCGCCGCCGTTGGCGCACTGGCGGTGACACGCAAGGGCGCGTTCGCTGCGATGCCCTCGTTCGATGAAGTGCAGCAGCTGCTGCAGGCACAGGATCTTCCCGCATGAGCACCTCGCCCGATTTCCGTTCTCCCGCCTTCCTGCGCGCGCACATCGCCGACACGATGGCGTTCTACCACCCGCGCTGCATCGATCCGAGGGGCGGCTTCTTCCACTACTTCCGTGACGACGGCAGCATCTACGATGCCAGCCATCGCCATCTGGTGAGCAGCACCCGTTTCGTCTTCAACTACGCCATGGCTTACCGCGAATTCGGCAATGCCGAGTATCGCGATGCGGTCGAGCACGGCGTGCGCTATCTGCGCGAGGTGCATCGCAATCCGGCCACCGGCGGCTACGCCTGGACCCTGCGCGATGGCGTGGTCGAGGACGACATGAACCACTGCTACGGCGTGGCCTTCGTGCTGCTGGCCTACAGCTGTGCATTGAAGGCGGGCATCGAAGAAGCCCGCACGTGGATGGACGAGACCTGGCAGCTGTTGGATGCACGCTTCTGGGAGGCGGAACACGGCCTGTACAGGGACGAGGCCGACGGCCAGTGGAACTTCACCGGCTACCGCGGCCAGAACGCCAACATGCACATGTGCGAGGCGATGCTGGCCGCGTTCGAGGCCAGTGGCGAGCAGCGCTATGTCGAGCGCGCGCTGCAGCTGGCCGACAACATGACCCGCCGCCAGGCGGCCAAGGCCGGTGGCCTGGTCTGGGAGCACTACGACGTCAACTGGAACATCGACTGGGACTACAACCTGGACGATCCCAAGCACCTGTTCCGGCCGTGGGGCTTCCAGCCGGGACACCAGACCGAGTGGGCCAAGCTGCTGCTGATCCTGGACCGTCACGTGCAGGCCGACTGGCTGGTGCCGACCGCGCAGCATCTGTTCGATGTGGCCGTGGAGCGCAGCTGGGACGAGGCGCGCGGCGGCCTGTACTACGGCTTCGCACCGGAGTCGCGCCGGCAGCCTGGCATGGACGGCGCGCCGATCGGTGGCGACAGCTTCGTCTGCGACGACGACAAGTATTTCTGGGTGCAGGCCGAGACGCTGGCCACCGCCGCACTGATGGCCAAGCGCACCGGCGATGACCGCTATTGGCTGTGGTACGACCGTATCTGGGCGTACTCGTGGGAGCACTTCGTTGACCATCGGTACGGCGCGTGGTTCCGCATCCTCGACGCTGACAACCGCAAGTACAGCGACGAGAAGAGCCCAGCTGGCAAGGTCGACTACCACACCATGGGCGCCTGCTACGAAGTGCTGAACGTCGTGCGTTGAGTCTGCCGCGCTGCGCGCTCGCCGGACGTGGTCCGGCGCTACCGTGGCGTGTTGCATTGGTAGCGCCGGGTCATATCCGGCCGAACAACAGGAGCATCACGTGCATCGCCTTCCCCTCGTTGTCCGTCTGCTCCTGCTGCTGATCGCAGCTGTCGCGTTTCCCGCCGCCGCGGCACCGCTGCAGGCGCAATGGGAGTTCCGCCTGCTGCCCGGTGATGCGCAGGGCGCGGCCCATCCGGGCCTGCAGCAATGGCGCGCGGCCACGGTGCCGGGCAGCGTGCATACCGACCTGCTGGCGCACGAGCTGATCCGCGATCCCTACGTCGGCGCGCCCGAAGCCGAGCTGCAGTGGATCGGCCTGGCTGACTGGGAGTACCGCGCCCGTTTCGATGTGGACGGCGTCACCTTGGCCAGGCCCAACGCCGAACTGCGCTTCGATGGCCTGGATACCTATGCCGAGGTGAAGCTCAACGGCAAGCCGCTGCTGCGTGCCGACAATGCCCACCGCACCTGGCATGCCCGCGTGGAGGGGCGCCTGCGGGCGAAGGGCAATGAGCTGCAGATCGTGTTTCGTTCGCCGATCCGCACGCTGCTGCCGGGCGTGCAGGCGATGCCGCACAAAATCGCAGGCAATTATCCTTCGCCGTACGGCGATGAACCCAAGGATACGATGGTCGGCAACTTCGCGCGCAAGCCGGCCTACCACTTCGGCTGGGACTGGGGCCCGCGCTACGTTACGGCTGGTGTCTGGCGCGGCGTCGACCTGCAGGCATGGGATGCGCATCGGTTGACCGACCTGGCCGTACGCACCGATGCGCTTGATGCGGAAAAGGCAATGCTGGCCGTAGTGCTGCAGGTGGAGCGGGGCAGTGCGGCCGGCTCGGCCATGCTGAATGTGGCGGTGCGCGATCCTGAAGGACGCAGCGTGACCCAGGTACAGCGCACGGTGTTGCTGAAGCCTGGCCAGAACAGCCTCGAGGTGCCGGTCGAGCTGGCCAAGCCACGGCGCTGGTGGCCGGTCGGCCAGGGTGCGCAGGACCGCTACACCGTGCTGGCCTCGCTCGACGGTAGTGCCGATTCCACGTTGAAGCGCGAGCAGCGTATCGGTCTGCGCACGGTCGAGCTGCGCCGTGAGCAGGACGACAAGGGAGGGCAGGGCTTCGCCTTCGTGATCAATGGTGTGCCGATCTTCGCCAAGGGCGCGAACGTGATCCCGTTCGACGCCTTCCCTGCGCGCGTTGATGCTGCGCGACTGCGCCAGGTGCTGGTCGCCGCGCGCGATGCCAACATGAACATGCTGCGCAACTGGGGCGGCGGTTACTACGAGGACGATGCGTTCTTCGATATTGCCGACGAACTGGGCCTGCTGGTCTGGCAGGACTTCATGTTTGGCGGTGGCATGCAGCCCGGTTACGACCCGGCATTCCGCGCCAGCGTGGTCGCCGAGGCGCGCGACAACGTGCGCCGCCTGCGCCACCATCCCAGCATCGTACTGTGGTGCGGCAACAACGAAGAAGAGACGGCGTGGAAGGACTGGGGCCACGGCCGCGACCTGAAGGCCGCCGATCCGGCGTTCGCAGCGAAGGTCTGGCAGGGCTATGTCGACCTGTTCGGCAACGACCTGCGCCAGGTGGTGGGCGAAGACGGGCTGGGCGTGCCGTACTGGTCCAGTTCGCCCAGCAACGATCTGGACGGGAAAGCCAACGACTCCACCCGCGGTGACAAGCACTACTGGCAGGTGTGGGGCAATCCGGCATTGCCGGTGCAGGCCTATCTGCGCGAGACCCCGCGCTTCATGTCCGAGTACGGCCTGCAGGCCTGGCCTGCGGTGGCAACGGTGGACCAGATCGCCACCCGCGCCGAGCAGCGCATCGACAGTCCGGTGATCCGTGCACACCAGAAATTCATGGCCGGCGAGGGCAATACGCGCCTGCTGCACTACATCGCGCTGGGCTACGGTACGCCGAAGGACTTCCAGGACTTCGTCTATCTGAGCCAGGTGATGCAGGCCGATGGCATTGCCCTGGCGGCGTTGCACCATCGTGCTTCGCGACCGTACACGATGGGCTCGCTGTACTGGCAGCTCAATGACGTCTGGCCGGGTGCATCGTGGTCAAGCGTGGACTACTTCGGCCGTTGGAAGGCGCTGCACTTCGCCGCACGCCGCTTCTTCGCGCCGGTCACGGTGGCGGCGCTTCGCGATGAGGGTAGTACGCGCGTGCGCCTGATCAACGATGGTGCTGCGCTGGGCGCACGCTGGCGCCTGCGGGTGATGGACATGGAAGGCAAGGTGCTGCGTCGGCGCGAGCAGGCAGTGACGCTGGTCGCTGCCGGGGTGACCGATATTGGCAACTACGCGGATGCCGAACTGCTGGCCGGCGCCGATCCGGCGCGGACGGTGGCGGTGTTCGAGCTGCTGCAGGACGGCAAGGTGACGGCGCGGCAAGTCGTCGGATTCGTCGAGGCCAAGGACCAGGTGCTGCCACGGCAGCAGTTGAAATCAACCCTGGCGATCGACGGTGACCACTATCGCCTGCGGCTGCAGAGCGCTGCGCTGGTGCGCGCGGCCTGGATCGATTTCGGTGCGCTCGACGTGCAGGTGGAAGACAACCTGCTGGACCTGCTGCCGGGTGAAACCCGCGACATCGCCGTGCGTGGACCTGTGGACCTGACTGCGCTGCGTGAAGCGTTGAAGGTGCGCACCCTCAACGATCGTTGAGGGACACGCTTTGGTAGATGCCAACCAAGGTTGGCATCTACCAGTTTTCGCTTACAGCTGGATCTGCTGGAAGTTCTCGACGCGGTCATGGCCGTTGGCGGCTGCGCCGATGCGTGGCATCGGGTAGTCCTCAAGGCGATCGATCAGACGCGTCTGCAGGCCGGCTTCGCGGGCGGCGTCCAGTTCCTCGACCACGTCGGACAGGAACAGGATCTCGCCAGCGGGAACGCCGATGGCCTGCGCGATATGGTGATAGCTGTCGGCCTCGCGCTTGCCACCGACTTCGGTATCGAACCAGCCCGACACCAGTGGACTGAGGTCACCGGCATCGCTGAAGCCGAAGAACAGCTTCTGCGCCGGCACCGAGCCGGAGGAGTACACATACAGCGGCAGGCCCGAGGCGTGCCAGCCTTTCAGCACCGGCGCCACTTCCGGGTAGAAGTGCGCGGTGTAGTCGCCACGACGGTAGCCCGCGTCCCAGATCAGCCCCTGCAGGGCCTTCAGCGCGGTGTGCTTGCGGTCCTGGTCGATCCAGCCCTGCAGCGTCTCGGCCACCAGACTGTCCTGGCAGGCGCCGCCGATCTCGCTGGCGACGGCGTCCAGCCAGCGACGCACCTCCGGCTGCTGGCCATGTTCGGCGACGAAGCCGGGCAGCGCCTGGCGTGCGTACGGAAACAGCACGTTCTTGACGAACGAGATGCTGCTGGTGGTGCCTTCGATGTCGGTCAGGATGACGCGGGGCTGCATTGATCAGGACGCCTGGGTCGGAATGTAACGGGGGAATTTCTGCGCGATGTCGGTGCCGGTGAAGTGACCGACCCAGCCATCCGGCTCGGTGAAGAAGCGGATCGCCACGAAGCTGGGCTCATCGCCCATGTCGAACCAGTGGGTGGTGCCGTCGGGCACGGCGATCAGGTCATCCTTCACGCATTCGATCTCATAGACCTTGTCGCCCACGTGCAGGGTGAACAGGCCGGAGCCAGCAACGAAGAAGCGCACTTCGTCTTCCTTGTGGAAGTGCTCGTCGAGGAACTTCTTGCGCAGCTCGGCGCGGTTCGGGTTGTCCGGCGCGATCGAGGCCACGTCCACGCTCTTGAAGCCGCGCTCGGCGACCAGGCGGTCGATGTCGGCGCGGTAGGCAGCAAACACCTCGTCCTGGCTCGCGCCCGGGGCGACCGGCGCGGTGGCCTGCCAGCGTTCAAAGGTGACGCCGATCTTCTGCAGTTCGGCAGCAATGGCCGCGCCATCCTGGGTGTCCAGCAGCGGCGATTCGGGGCGGGTGTCGTCGTAGATGCGCAGTCGGCTCATGGCGGCAGCTTGAACGTCTCGGGGGAGGACAGGGTAGCAGGGTGGCAGCGATGGCCAGATTCCAGAATGGCATCTGGCCGTGCCCGACGCTTCAGCGGTGCAGCTTGCGCAGCTCCAGCTCGCAATGCAGCAGGAACTCGAATGCTTCCATGTGCCGGCGCGCTTCGGCCATGTCGCGACCCCAGGCGTACAGGCCGTGGCCGTCGATCAGGTAGCCCCACAGGGGCTGGGTATCGAGCAGGGCGTCGACCTGGGCCGACAGCACGTCCATGTCCTGGGTGTTGGCAAACACCGGGATGTCGATGGCCATCTCGTGGGTGCTGTTGCCGGCGAAGGCCTTCAGCAGTTCGTAGCCTTCCACCCGGATATGGCCCTGCGGGGCGTACAGCCGCGAGGCGATGGTCTGCACCGGCGAATGGGTATGCAGCACGCAGCCGATCTCCGGGAAACGGCGATACAGCTGGGTATGCAGCAGAGTTTCGGCGGACGGGCGCAGCGGGCGGCCGACGGCCTTGCCATCGAAGTCCACCACCATGATGTCGTCTTCGATCAGGCGGCCTTTGTCCTTGCCGGACACGGTGATCGCGGCGTGGCGGTCATCCAGGCGGTGGGAGAAGTTGCTGCTGGTGGCCGGAGTCCAGCCGGCCTGGGCCAGTTCGCGGACGTTGTCGATCAGCAGCTGGGCCAGTTCGCTCAGGCGCGCGGTGTCGTAGGGGAAGGTGGGGGCGTTCATGGGGGCGATTTTACTGGATTCGGCCAACGTGTAACGGCGCGCGATAAATCGCCCGCCACGGGTGAGATAAACGGTGGGGTGCCCATGTTGCCCCCGCTGAAATGAAATTGCACGGGGCGGAATCCGCCCCGTGCCCCTGGGCATCTACCAGGTCGTGTAGATCAACTCTCGCCGCTGGACCGCCTGCCGGCCGATCGTGTATCGGATCGGTACCACCCGCGCCCTGAACTGTCCGAACACCTCCCGCATAGCCGGGTGGTCGTTGATCGTCAGGATGGCCAGGCCACGCAGCGCCGCCATCTGCTTGGCCAGTTCCCGGTACTGCTCCATCTCAAACGGAGCGCCATACCCCTCAGTCTCCCAGTACGGTGGATCGAGGAAGAACAGCGTGTCGGCTGCATCGTACTTGCCCATGCACTGCTGCCAAGCCAAGTGCTCGACGGTGACCTTGTGGAGCCGCAGGTGGGCGGCGCTCAGATCTTCCTCGATGCGCAACAGGTTCAAACCCTTGCCACCCCGGCCAAAGCCGGGGGTCTGGCCGGTTGCCTTTCCACCCCAAGCCAGCCGCTGCAGGTAGTAGAAGCGCGCAGCGCGCTGGATGTCAGTCAGTGTGTCCGGGTGCTGGAGCTGGCACCAGCGGAACATTTCCCGGCTCGTCAGGGCCCATTTGAACTGGCGGACGAACTCCTCAAGGTGGTTCGCCACCACCCTGTAGAGGCGCACCAGCTCGCCGTGACAGTCGTTCAGCACCTCGGCCCTGGCGGGCTCCCTGGCAAACAGCAGGGCGGCACCGCCGGCGAATGCCTCGACATAGGTTCGGTGGGGCGCATCTGCCACCAGCGGCAGCAGGTGCGGCAGCAGGCGGGTCTTCCCGCCCGGCCAGGGGAACAGCGTGGTCGTCTTCATTCTCAGCCTCTGCGATGGTTCTAGGCCAGGCTTGGTTTCCCCGCGCGGGGAGCAGGGCCTTGGCCAATATCACGCGGGCTGTACGCGTGTGTTGCGGCGCCAAGCTGGCAGTTGCTGCTGCCAGCCTGGCGCCCTGTTTTAGGAGGCGTCTGTCGCTGGCCGCATCACGGAAGCAGCGCCATCCAGCCCGGCCGGCGGGCTCGGCATAGGGCAATACGGAAACCCTGCCTTCTCGGGCAGATCGCGAAGCTCCTGCCGATAAAGGGCCCAGGCCAGCTTTGCGTTAGATTCCAGCGGACTGTCAGGTGCCTGCGTCCAATCGGTCGCCCGCAGCATGCGGCTGCGTTCCACCCTCATCTGCTCCGCCGCGACACGGGCGAGGACCGCCACCGGGATTTCATCTGCGCGGACCTCTCCAGGGTTCAGATCCATGCCAAGCGTGATTGCCCGATACCCGGATTCAGTTACTGCGTACATGCTCACCTCTCATACCTGTAGCCATAGACGCGGACGTAAAGGCCCGACCCCGTCACCGAGGTGTCGAACTTGTAGAGGAACTGCTGGCTGGTGCTGAGCGGCACGTCTGGCGACAGGTTGTTCTTAGGAGGGATGGGGCCGATGTAGTTGGTGCTGGTGAGCGTGCCGACGATGGGATGCCCATAGAGCACGCTGGCGCTCGCGTTGTCATTCCCCATCAAGCACTTCGCAGCCACTCCGGTGACGGGCACGTAGGGCGAACAGTCGACCGCAGTGGACACGGAGGCCAAACCATTGCCGACTACGAAGTCGTTCAGGGAGCAAAAGAGAACCTCGCCAGAAGCCACCGCGTGAACAAACGGGCGAATAGCGCCGGTAGCATCGGTGCGGAAGCTACCGATATAGCGGCGCGTGTTGGCCCCGGTTTTGGCACGGGCACTCCCGCTGTAGGGAGCGGCCGGCGCATCGGTTACAGCCTCGATCGACGGCGTTGAGCCGTTGAGGAACAGATAGAGGTGGTACCAAGTGTTGCCTGCGAGCGTTAGACCGCTGAGGGTCAGGGCGCTGGGAACCTCGATCGCCTGCTGCAGCGACGGGATCCAAGCGCTGCCGCTGGATACGCGGACGGAAGCTGGCCCCACATACTCCATGCGCAGGCCGAGGATGTGGCCGGCCATCGTCCACAGGCCGGCGCCGGCCGCCACCGAGGCCGCGCTGGCGGCGGCGAGCTGAGAGAGTTTGACGTCAGGCATTGGGGTTACTCCAGGATGATCGGGTCGCCGGCTTCCGTGACGATGCGGTCGCCCGCTTCGGTCACCAGCTGGGCGCGGTAGAGGAAGGTGTGCTGCAGACGCTGCCAGCTGGGGAAGCCAGCCCGGACGGCCTCGACCTCCACCCGCAGGGTCTTGCCGCCGCTGCCAATTGGCGGCTGGTAGCTGGCCGTGGTGCCGGCGATATCGTCCTGCCTCAGCACCTGCTGGCCAGCCAGGTACCAGCGGACCGTGTAGGTAGTGCCAGGCTCAGGGCCGATGCTGGCCTGCTCGGAGTCGATCAACTGGTCAGCCTGCAGGATGCGGTCGCGGTGCGCCCAACTGGCCACCACAGTGCCACCCGTGCCCCATGCATCGACCGGATATGCATCGCCGTTGATCCGAAGCCGCCCAGGCGGATACGGCAACGCCTGCCGACGCTGGATCGTCATCGGAATCACCGTCGCCAGGGCTGGGTTCAACTGGCCTTGGGTGGTGCGCGTGAGCAGCCTGGCCTGGATGAACTCGCCAGCGAGGTATTCGCGTCCGTCAAAGCCCACGTACTCATCGGTGAACCAAACCCGTGCACCGATCGAGTGCGCCACCGGAACCGTATCGACACAGCCTCGGGCCACAGTGAGGGTTGCCGCCACTGGGTCGATCGCCACCACACGAACCAGTTCATCGTCGATCAATGCTTCGGTCCCGACCTCGACGCCGTCCAGACTGATGCCGGCGGAAAGACTGATGGCTGTCGTGGTGGCCGTCATCGGGGTAATCAGCAGGCCACTGGGGGCGAAATCGGCGGTGCCGACCTCCGCGTAGTCGGCGCTACCGATCCTAGTCTGCAGGGTGTACCCGAACGCGGCCGACGTGGGCCGGACGCCAATGGAGGTCAGGAAGCCGACATTGACGTTCAGGGCGCCGACGGCAGTAGGGCCCAAGGTCGCAGCGAGGTCGCGGTAGCTGGCCTCCTGCAGCCGCTGCACCGTCACGGGCTTGGGCGCATTGTCCGGTTCCACCCAGTCACTGCTTTCCGGCTGGATGTAGCTGGCTGCGGCCATGCCGCTGACGTCCTGGCTGACCGTGAGCGTGTAGGAACTGTCGGTCTGCGTGCCCTCATCGACTTCCAGGATCCGCACGGGCATCCGGACTACACCTCGGCGTGGCCACGTCAAAGCACGCAGCTGCCCGCGCTTGAATGGGCCGGCATCGTGGCGCACGCGCACTTTGACCCGGCAGGCCAAGCTACTGACGGCCGCCACCTCTCGCGCGGCCACGCGAGAGGCCAGAGCGGCGTTCCAAAGGCCGGGATAGGTCTTGCGCTGGTTGATGACACGTCCCTGCGCCTGGACATTGGCGGCGTTCTGGTAGGTGACCGCTGCATCCTTGTTGGTGGCCACGTCGCGATAGACGACGGTCACCTCGTTGACGCTGTTATCCAGCATCGGCTGCTGCCACTCAACGACCTCCAAAATGGCGTCCGGCCCGATCTCGACCAGGGCGGCCGGGTCGTAGTCGGCTCGCAGCAGTACCAGCTCGGTGAGGCCACTAACCGGGTCTTCGATTCGCATCGCGCCAATGTGGTCACAGACGATGTCCATGAACTCCTTGGCACTGGTCGACCTCGACCACTTCAGGCACAGCCCGAAACCCTCGGCTTTGAGTGTCTGCGCCGCCTGCCGGAAGCTCTCGTCGTTGATGACGTCGACCGGGTGCCCCATTCCCTCAGTTCGCACCTGATAGATGATGTGGGCCGGGTTCATACCCTCATCGATCTGCACCAGGTCAGCCTGCCAGAGCCCGTTCCGCCAGCCCTTTCGCCAGCGGGAGACCTTCTTGGCCCAATTCTTGATGTAGGGATTCATGGCCGAGACCTGGCCATTGAACACGGTCGTCAGAAGGTTCCGGGCAGCCGGCCACGGGCCTGGCACCTGCGCCTGCAGGTAGGCGCTGGGCATCTGATCCGGTTCGCCCATGCGAACCTCCAGCGTGCCCGCGATGCCGCCTTCGCCCTTGTCGCCGCCGAACACCTCCGGCGCCAGGATCCGGATCGTCTGCGAGGTCGTTATCGGGCCCGTGGCTGGGACAACAGACGGAACGTTCACGCCGATGATCTTCTGCCAGTACTCCTGCCGGCTTCCGTCCCATACAAGACGGTCGCCCACCCGGATTTCGCGCAGCGAATCGACGGGCCCAAGGCACTCACCCATGTAGATGCCCATGAAGTAGCGATAGCCGACGGTTTGTTTCTTGCCACTACCCACGGTCAGCCTCCCCGCGCGCAAGGGCTGCCAGGCGATGCGCGAAGGCATCGTCCAATGCTTCGAACTGCTCCACCGGCAGCCCCTCGTCCAGGAACTGACGCAGATCCAGTCCGTGCCTGTCCATCCAGGTGCGGATGCCGGCGGCGCATAGCACGCCGGCCTGCTCGCCCAGCTTCGCGGCGCGAGCGTGTTCGACGGTGACCAGGACCGGCGACCGCTTCACTTCTTCCCGCCCTTGACCTTGATGGGGGTCGTTCGCAGATCGCCATACCAGACCACATTGGGGTCATCGATCCAGACGGTGCCGAACACCATCGCCACCTCGCGCCCATCCTCCGCGGTAGGCACGTTGAAGTCTTCCAGCGCCGACGGCCGTGGCACCTTCGGCTTGGGCATCATCACGTAGCTGATGATGAGTGCCACGATCATTACGACGATTTGAACCCACATAGTCAGCTCCTCAGAAGATGGGATCAGGGCCGAACGGATTCTTCTTCGGCAGCGTGTGCTGACCGCCGTAGTTCGGTGCGTTGTTGAACTTCTCGTGGCAGACCTTGAGCGAGTGGCCGCAGCCCGGATAGGCCGAAACCAACTCACCCGCCGCCAGCGGCGAGGCAGTCAGAAGCGTGAGCGTGGGGCCCACATGCGCCGTCACAAATCGGTACTCGGTGGCCGTGCCTCGGCGCCACATGATGTATCCGCCCTGGAACCAGCCATCCGGCTTGGCTGCGAATGCGGTCGACGACACGGTAGAGGTGGTGGCAGCGGTCAGTACGCCGTCGATCCGAAAATCCTCGCGATTAAGGGCGCAATCGCGGTCGAACACCGCAAAGGGGCAAAGCACCTGCCAGCAGCGCCGCAATCCGTTGGTGGCGGCCGCGTTGGCGTTGCTCTGACAGGTGAGCACCATGTCGCTCTGCCGTTCGTTGCAGTCGGTCAGCACCCCATTCCAAGTGCCACGGATGACCCCGTCGCTCTTGCGGATCCGGCGCCAGCGCACGGTGATCCGCTCGGTCGGTGGATAGGGGCGCAGTACGGAAAGCAGCGGCAGTGTCAGCGGCACTGTCAGCTCCAGGTTGGAGCGCGCATCCTGGGAAGACTGACCAATGCGGCCACGCTTGATGGCGGCGGCCACAAACTGCTGGGCATCGTAGGTTTCGGCCCGATCGGCTGAGGTGTAGCGCCAGCGCTCAGACCCCCGGCCGAATTCGTACAGCTCGATGTGGCGAGAAAACAGGCTCACGGCTCAGCCTCCTCGGCGCCAACGCCGGCGAAGGAGACGCGGCAACGTGCAACACCCTCGCCATCGGTTTCATGGGAAAGCTCAACCGTGTCGGAGCTGAGGCGCCCAAGCACCATCCAGCTGATCAACCGGACGTTGTCCGGCTGCAGCGCGACACCATGCGGCACGTCCAGCTGGAGGAACTCCCGCTGCGGATCCAGCTCGGTCGTCTGGATGAGCTGCCGGTACAGCACCTGGCCGCCGAACAGCTCGATGCGAAGATGCCGGCGACCTGCCTGCGCACGCCCGAAGCGGGCGACACCTGCCCAAGCGACAACGATGCCGCTGGAAGTCGACAGGGATGGTTCAACCAGCTCCAGGTCGTCAGCCCAGGATGGCACCCATAGCGCCGAGGCGCGACCCTGCAACCAGTACAGCAAGCTGCGCAGGGTGACCTGCTCCGATCGGCCCCAGGTCTGCCACGCATGAGACTGCAGTGGCCAGGCCTTGCCGCTGATGTCGTCGATCGTCACCGGACCGATGTCACCGTCGATCACCACCAGCTGCCGACCGAATTCGGCCGTCTGTGTCTGGTCGAGGTCGGGGCGCTGCTCCAGCACGGGTCGACCGCGATAGGCCGCAGTCGGCGCCACCGCCGGCCAGTCGCAGGTCTCCACCGCAGCCAGGCGCACGGTCGACCGCATGACCTGGTCGGTCACGCGTTCCAGGCTGGGAGTCTCGGCAATACGAGCCGTCCTGCAGGGCAACACGCGGGTGCCAGGCGCCCAGGCATTCGCCGTGGGGCGGGCAAGCTGCAGGCTGTCGGCGGCAATGTCTGCCACTTCCACCAGCTCGTATGTGGTGACGTCCTTCCAGAGCATGGCCAGCCCGCCTGGCCGGTAGTCGCGATGGGCGGCGGCCTGCACCGGAATGGATTGGACACCCAGCGCCAGGCGCGCCTGCAGCCACGACACGTCGTTCCAGACCGGCAGCGCCCAGGTACGCGCGGACCAGTCGAACAGAGCGTGTTCGAGCACCTGGCGCTCGCGCCGGTCGGCCAGCACGCTGAACTCCCAAGAGCGCCTCGGCGCACCACGTAGAGGAAATCGGGCTTCGCCACCGCCGACCGATTGCTGGACGTCCGTGGCCCACGCCAGGGTTTCCGTGACTGGGCGCTCCCAGTCCGGGGGAAGCATCCACGCCGACATGCGATTACCGGTGATGGTGATCGCCCGGGCTCCCAAGAGGCTAAACGTGAACGTGAGCGTGGCGGTGATGATCGGGGGCCCCTCGGTCGATACGGTAAGGCTCCACTGCCGAACCTGCAGCGGAGCGAACACCAGCGGCGGCGCTCCGGGGCCGGTCAGGTCGATGCCTTCGCCGCCGTCGAGGGAAACGGCCGACAGATTCTGTGGCTGGAAGTACGCGTTCCAAAGACGAACTGAGCGAACCTGGTTTGTCACAAGGTTGCCGAGGTCGATGCGCAGGGGCAGAACGTGCAGCCTGTAGAACCAATCATCGTGCGAGGTTCGCAGTGCCGAGCCGGCCACCGGCTGGTCGGGCACAACGATGGCACCCGCCACAGCCGGCCCCGAGCGCAGATCTGGCCGTGACAGAGACGCGCGCGTCGGCATCAACGGGAAAGGAGTGCGTGGAATGTCCAGGTTCTGGCTTTGCCAGAACCCTGCCACGCTGCTGACGTCGGGAAGGATGAGCGCCATCAGGACTTCCGCACTGCCCAGCCATAGTTCCCCGTTGCTGGGGGCGCGTTGCTGGTAGTACTCATGGCGAGCTTGCGCAGCCAGGGAAATACCACCCAGGTCTCATCGCCAATGGTGACCTCCTGTTCCGGCTCCAGCTTGGCGATCGAGCAGGCGCGCGTGCCAACCACCACACCCACAGGGGACAGATTCGGAGTTGCGCCCGCACGGCGAATGGACATTGTGATCGGGTGGAAGACGCTACGTCCTGAGAAAATGTTCTCGTCCGCACCACCCAAGGCGCGCCCCAGCCACATGAGGTCGTACTGGGATGAAGTGGTCGTCGCCTGCCCGAGCGAACCGATGCCGGTGCATGCAGAGCCCTCCGCTCCCAAAGCTCCGTTGTAGTAGTTGCTGATGCGGTGGAAGCTGTTGCTTCGGCCATCCTCCACCGAGTCGGCGCGCAGATGCCCGCAACCGGTCGACGACGAGTTGTGACCGAACAGCGCCCTGTTGTTGCCGTTGGACGTGAGGTAGCCACTCCACGTTCCAGTTAACTGGCCCCAATAGGTTCCATCGGCATACGTGCCACCAGCGTAATCCCCAGCCTTCTGCAGGACACCGAAGGCGTGATGACGATAGTCGCCAGCGGTTGCCGTCGAGATTGCGACATGAACAGCGGTCCCATTGGCGAACAGCTTGAGCCGAGGATACGGGCCGGCTTGCACGTTGCTGTTGCCATCTGATGGCGAAACATTCGGCTGTGATCCGGGGACCGCAGCGGCCGAGAATCCGACGGACACACGGCTCTTCAGACTGATCTGATCGGTATTGTAGAGATGGACGTAATCTGACACGCCCGGAATGCGCAGGGTGATCGTCCTGTTGGTGCCGCTGAGTGTGTTGCGCTCCACAGTCCAACCGTTGGCCGCGCAGAACTGCGCGATCAGATCAATCAACGTGTGGAGATTGGCCACATTGGCGTGTTCGATGTACGGCATGACTTACTCCAGGGCGAAGGCTGCGAACTGCCCGTCGCCTGTGCGATAGACGTTGGGGATCAGCAGGTGTTCAACGCCACCAGCAGTTACGCGCTGCTCCGCGACAGCACCGAGTGACGGGGTGTAGAACACACCATCGAATCCACCATAGAACTGTCCGCCCTCTGGAACCTGGTCGAAGGCAGTTCCGATATCAGGGCTTCCGGACTGGTAGGCGACGGCCAGTAGTTGGCCACGTTGCAACCATGCAGTGCCGTCCAGGAGGCGGCGATAATTGCTGTTGCAGATCGGCGCCCAGGGCACCGTAAGCCGACCGACAGTCTGACTGGAGTAGCTGATGTTGTAAGTGTTCCGTATCGGAACCCATGCCTGCATTGGGGAGAACAGGTACGACTGCGCCAGCGAGGTATTGGACGTGCCGGAAGCCGATGGGTTCCAGAAGTTGCTGTGCATGTTGCTGTCATCGGATGCAAGGTTCAGCCGCGAGTAGCTGGATGCGCCAACGAACAGCGGGTACGACCAATCCTCCGGCAGATGCTCTGGGAGGATGAAACCTGCGTACAGAGCATCGTAGCGGCCATTGACCCTGGTGATGACCTTGAAGCACCGACCGTTGGCGATGAACCAGTAGACGAACGCGGAATTCACCAACGGCATGCCGACGTGGTTGCTGTTGGCGCCAACCGGGTCGATGGACGGCAGTGCCGGGTTGTACGCGGTGTGCCCTCGCAGGGCCAGCGTGTAGTAGCTGTTGGACACGTCGGTGTAAGCCTGCAGCGACAGGTAGATTTCATCGGTCCCTGCCAGACCCCTGCCTTTGAACGACACGAAATCGTTGGCAGCGACAGGGCCGGAGATGGCCCCGCCGATCGCAGTCCACTGCTGGTCCGCCGCGACCAGTGCGGGGTCGGAGGTCAGGAAGTCGCGCAGCTGCAGCAACAGATCGTTGACGTTGGCGGCCGTGCCGCTTTTCCAGGCCATGCTCAGAGTCCCAATACTTGTCGGATCGCCGCAGAGTTGCGGCTGATCTTGTTGATGACGGTGGTGTCGCTGCCCGGGTCGTCCAGGTACTGGTCGAGCAGGTCTGGCGACACCTGGTTGATCACGCGTAGACCCAGCTGCGCGGCCGCTGCCACCGGCGTAGGCGACGCGGCGGTGAACATGGGCGTGTTGGCGATCATCGGCGTAACTGCGCCGCCCTCGGCGTAACCGCGCCAGCGATCGATGGCCGCCATGCCGATCTGGTTGAAGGCCGAAAGGAATGCCAGCGCACCCGGTTGGCGCACGACCTCCTGGCGGTGGACAAACTCACCCGCATGGACACTGCCTGCGTACTGGTACTTGCCGCCAGGGCCGGTGTAGCCACCGGTGGCGAAGCTTGATGCTGCGCCAATTGCATTGGCTGCAGCCATTGCCGCCGCCGCCGACTGCATCTGAATAGCTGCGGCCGTAACGGCCGCTGCGCCACTGATCAGGCCGGCGCCAGACGTACTCAGTGCGGTGGCGCTGGTGGCCACGGCGGTGGCGCCAGCGGTGACGCCTGCGGCTGCGCTGGACAGGGCAGCTGCAGACGCCTGCGTGGCAGCGGCACTGGCGACGTCAGTGCCGGCATCGACGCCCTTGTCGAACACCATCGAGGTAATGCGGTTGGCCAACGCCTGCGACCACTGATCAGCCACGAACTCGGCCAGGCCGGTCGACACGGACACGAAGAAGGACCGGACTGTCTCGCCCAGGGACGCGTTGCCGGTCGCCAGCGACATGAACGCGTCCTTGAACGCGCTCTGGAAGGTGGTGCGAACGTTCTGCTGCAGGAGGTTGGTGGTCTCGGCCATCTCCCGCAGCTTCAGCTCGATCTGTTCGACCGCAGCCAGGGCCTCCGGATTACCGAGCGCGGTCGCTGCTGCCCGCATCTGCGGCACCAGGTCGCGCAGGGTGACCAACTTGGCTTGGTACAGGTTCACGATGCGCTGTTGGGCGTCGGCCTCGGTGATCAGCCCCGCCTGCAGTTCGACCTGGATGCGCTGCTGCTCCAGCCCGACCTGGCCCATCGTGCGGTTGTAGGTCTCCTGCACACCCTTGAGCTGGGCGCTGGCCTCGGTGAGCTTCATCAGTTTGGCGACGTCGGCCGCCTCGGCGCTCTTGCCGACGTTGTCCAGCTGCTGCTGCAGGCGCCCCAGCTCCTTGACCGTTCTGGCCACCTCGGCGTCCTGGCCGGCGCCCTGCAGCTGGGCCAGCTGCAGGCGGACGTCGACCATGCGCTTGGCCATCTCAACGCGCTGGCGTTCGCTGTCCAACAACTGTGCCTGGTCGACCAGCTGGGACTTGAGCGTCTCGCTGGCATTCTTGTAGGCGCCGCTCTCGATTTCGTAGCGGATCCGTGCCGCTTCGCCGGCCTTGGTTTCACCCTCCTGCAGGTCGCCCAGCATGGAGACCTGCTTGGCGAGGTTGTCCAGCTCACGTTGAGCCGCAGTGTCGGCCTTTTCGCCGTCGGTTTTGCCCGGCTTCCGCGTACGGCTGCGGTCCTTGTACTGCTCCTCAAGCTGCTTGAGGGCCTTGTCGTAGGCGCCGCCTTTGATGCTGCCATCGGCACCGAAGACGACATCGCGCAGCAGCGCCGGGTCCGTGTTGCCAGCCGCAGCCCCGTCACGCAATGCGCGGAATTTTTTCCCCAGCTCATCGACGGCCTTGGCCATCTTCTCAGCCTTCGGCGCGCCGCTGTCGAGCTGATCCTGGATTGCCTTCGATGCAGCTACTGCCTTGGTCTGAACGTCCTGGTTGGCCTTGTCAGCCGCAGCCCGCTGCTCCAGGGCCGCCTTCTCCGACTCCAGCGCCGCGATGCGCGCCTTGGTCTGCTGCTCGCCTGCAGCGCCACGGGTTGCATCACCCGGAATCGGGCTGTTGCGCAGCGACTGGAAGAACGCCAGATCCTCGCGGAGCGAGCTGAGGCGCGCCTCCACGTCCGTGCGGCCGACGTCCTTCATGGCCTGCCAGGTGCGCAGTACCGCGCCCTTGACGCCTTCCCAGGCCTGCTCCAGGAACCCCGCCGACTGGCGGGCTTCTTCGATCCTCTGTTTGTGCACTTCGGCGAACGCGCTGATGGCCAGCCGCGCAGCATCGGTTTGGCGCCCCTGATCCTCCAGGGCGCGCACGTGGTCGTACACCTCCAGCGTGAGGAAGTTGTACTGCTCGTTCAGTTCGGCAAGCGTCGCCGACGGGGCCTTGGCCAGGGCGATGATCTTGGCGGTCGTGTTCTCAATGCTGTCGCCGGTGAGCTTGGACAGGTTCACCGCTGCCTCGGCCGCCTCGCCGAGCGAATCGCTCGCAATCCGGCCGGAGCCGGCCAGGCCATTCAATGCCTGCTGGGCCTTGCCGTACTCGCCAGTGGTGCCACCCACCTGATTGCGCAGCTCAGCCAGGTGTCCGGCCGTCGTCCCCGCCGCGTTGCCGGTAGCGATCAGGGACAGCTCCAGGGCGCGGTTCTCCTGATAGCCCTTGTACGCGGCGGCGGCGAACAGACCCAGCGTGGCCACGGTGCCACCAATGGCTGCGCCGAGGAGGCCGAAGCCGGCCGCGCTGCGACTGCCCAGGTTGAGCAGCATGCTGCCGGCGCCGGAGACATTGCCCTGCAGGAGATTGGCGCCGACGCCGGCCAAGCTGGTGCGCACCTCACGGGCCGAGAGGCTGAGGTTGCGCATACGCCGATCGGCCAGATCGACGCCGTCGCTCAGCTGCTGCCAGTGGGCACGCTGGCTGGCGATGCCCACCATTGCGCGGTTGTATGCCTCACGCGAGATCGTGCCGGCATCGACCGATTTCTTCAGCTTCGCCTCGTCAGCGTCGAGCCTGACCAGGGCGGCGTGCGCAGGATCGTAGGCGCGCAGCAGCTGCTGCATCTGACGCTCTTCCTTGGCACGGGAGGCCGCCGTCTGCTCCTTGCTGGCCTGCAGCTGTTTCTCTTGCTTATCCAACTTGCCGAAGATCTCGACCTGCTCTTCGACCGAAACCAAGCCGGCGCGCATGTTGCGGTCGAGCAGCTGCTCGGTCTCGGCCAGGTCTTCGAACGAGCGTGCGCCGCGCTCGACGCGCTGCTGCAGCTCAGAGATGGACTGGATCTGCTGGGTTGTGGTGGCCTGAGAGGCATAGGCCGCCTGAACGGCCTCGCGTGAGGCGCGCGCCTGCTCGGCGGTGGCGGCGGCGTGCCGCGACGTCGCTTCGCTGTTGGACTGGCTCGACTGTACTTGAGCATCTAGCGCCCGCTTGTAGTCCAGCGATGCCTGCACCATGTCCTGGATGCGTTTGGCCGCCTGCTCGGCGGTCTCACCCTGACGCTGCAGACCGGCGGCCGCTGTCTCTGCCGCCTTACCAGTTTCGGCAACGCCCTTGGCATTACCGACCTTGGCCAAGCCGTCGGCTGCCTTCTGCGCCGAGCCGCCAATCTTCTCCAGATCCTTGTCCAGGGCTTGGACCGCGCTGCCGGCCTGCCCGAGGTCCGCTCGGATCTTGAGGGCCAGTTCCATGTTGCCGGCGTTGCGGTTCACGTGATTACTCCAGTTGCTTGGATAGATCCTTGGCTACGGCGCCACCAGCGAATGCGGCGTTGATGTCGTGCAGCCTGGCGCGGCGCTCCCTGCGGCTGCGCCTGTCCTCTTCCCGCAGGAAGAGCATCAGCTGCCGCTGGGTGTATCGCCCGATTTCGGCGGGGGTTCGTCCGTAGCCCGCCCGGATGAGGATTGAGTAGAGCTGGGCCCAGCCAATGACCTTGCCAGCCGCTCGGCCGCTACCTTTCGCATCAGGCGTTCGATGAAAAAATGGCCGTTCACCCGCCACCACAGCAGCTGCAGCTGCTCGCCGTCGCGATAGCTGAGGCCAGAGATCCATTCCTTGTCCTGGTCCGTCGCAGCAGCGATCAGCACCAGCACGTCGTCGATGTTGGTGGCCAACACTTCGGCGACGGCTTCCATGCTCGGGATTGCAGTCGCATCACCGAACGCGTGATGCAGCCCCTCGATCAGCGGGCGGATGTGACGGTCCAGCCGAGCGGCTTCCACGAAGCCGTACTCGCGCACGGTGATTTCGCGTCCGCCGATCACCGTCGTGCCCTCCGGGTGCAGGATGGCCAGCTCGTCGGGAGCGCCCGTCCTGGGCGCTCCCTTCTTGGCCGCGTCCTCGACCTTCCTGGCCATCAGGCGGCCTTCTTCTGCAACAGGCGACCGAAGCCACCCAGCACCGGATCGCTGGCGCGGGCCGGATCGAACAGGATGGCGGCCGACAGAGCCAGGTTGCCGTACTCCTGGTTAATCAGGCCCAGCGACTGCACCGGGGCAAAGCGTGCGCGCCACAGTTCGATGACCACAGCATCACCGGTCTCGGTGTTGATGCCGTCAAACTGCAGGAACTGTACTTTGCCCGGAGCGGAGAACAGCACGGTGTTCTCCACCCCCTCGTAGCTGTAGGCCGCTTTGAACGGCTGCTGGAAAGAGCCGATCTCCTTCACTTCGACGACGCTCTGGCTATGCCCCACCAGCCCGTAGTTCGCGGGCGGCACAGTGGCCGGCGTGGTGGCGCTGTCGGTGAGCACCAGGGCGGACGCGAACGGATGGTCCAGGCGCACCTGGTCACCCACCACCAGGCCGGTCGGGAACACCTCGCCGGTCACCGTGGCGGCGGCGATGTCCGCCACTGTTGCCTGGAAGCCCAGCGCGAGGTTGGCGGAGGACCAGTAGTCCAGCGTCAGGTTCAGCGCAGCGGTAGTGCCGGTGTCCAGGCGGCCGAGCTGCAGGCGCTTGCCGGAGAACGAGTCGGTCTTGTCGGTGCTGTTGGTCGAAAGCTCCAGAGTGGCTTCGGGAACGTTGCCGAGCCAGCGCAACTTACCGATCTTGCCATCGGCCTGGACGTCGGCGCTGCGGATGTAGCCCTGCAGCGAGAAAAGGGAACCGGTACCGGACATCGTTACTTCTCCTTCGTATCGGCGACCACGCGGTTCGCGACCAACCACTCGCGATCGGCTTCGGACACCTTGATCTTGGCCTTGGCGTCGTACTGGACGCCGGCGTGGGTGTGGGGCTTGTCGAGGGTGACTTCGACCAGCTTCTGGACGGGTGCTTCGTTCACCGCGCTGCTCCTTTGATGATGTGCTGCGTTTGATAGATGTCGGCCCACAGGGCGACGCTGGCGTTGTAGTCCTGCATGTCGCCCTGGACGAACTGGCAGGCGCGCGCGCCCGGCAGGTTGGGAACCCAGCCAATCAGCGCTCCGCGAATGGCGGCCAGCACCGCCTGCAGATCCTGGGCGACCTGCTCGCCCCGCTGATCCCGGTAGTTCCGCGCCGCGACGACGACAGCAAAGCTGGCGTAGGCGATCTGGCTGCTCGGCACCTGCTGGCCCGGAGGAGCCACGCCCTGCTGCTGGGAAACCGCCTTTTCTCGGGCCAGTACCAGGTAGGCACAGGGCGCCGGGAAGTCCTGGAGCGACTGCACGGCGTGGTAGTCGGCCGCGCCTTTGATAGACCGCAGCGTCTGGTTCTCCAGCAGCTTGGCCGCCACCAGGCGCTCACGGACCAGCTCGACGTCGAAGGGCGCGGCGCTCACTTGCCGTAGTCCTCCAGCGTGGCGTGGGTGAACTGTCGCGCCGGCGCGCACCACTCAGGCGAACCACTGCTCGGAGGCGGAAGCGGATCGTCCACGCCCAGCGAGAACTTGCCGTCCCTGGTCAGTTCCAGAAATCGCAGTGCTTCCTTGTAGTCGCGCACCACCGGGTCCGTCCGGTCTTCGGTGTTGACCCGATCCTTGTGCAGCAGGTAGCGGGCGATCCAGCGTGCCCACGTCGGGACGATCGTCGGCACCGGGTTGAGCGGCACGGTGTAAGGCACCGGCTTGCGCACGACCAGGTAGCCATTGATTAAGCCGTCGGCGTCGTCCAGGGCGCGCTGCACGTGCGCTGCAGCCTGGTCGGCGATCGCAACGTCTGCAGGATCGTAGGCACTGCGGTCCTCGCCGAGGAGCGTGGCGTCCATCAGTGCCTCATCGACGATGCGGAAGCGCTCCGGCGTGGCCACCTCGGCCAGTTCCCTGGCGAGTTTGGCGGCCGACAGCAGGGGCAGCGTGCAGTAGGACATGGCGGCCCTCAGACGTGGTCGAAGGGTTCGGCCGGCTCGGTGCCGAGGACGCCAGCATCCTGGTAGATCGCCGCGTCGTCCTCGGAGATTTCGATCCAGGCCGGAGGCTTGACGGGGTGCCCCTTGAACTTGAACGGAGTCAGCACTTCAAAACAGACGCGTGCCGGCGCGTCGGCATCGTGCGAACTCACGCCGGCGGCATCAGCGGCACCGGCCGCGCCACTGGCTTCAGCGGTGGCCGGCGGTACAGACGCGGTAACGTCGCCGCCGGCGCCAGGAGCCTGATCGTTCTCAGCCGGTGCCAGCGCCGGGTCGGCGGTCAAGTCCGACGATGCGGCGGCGCCGACATCGATCTCGGAATCGGCATCGGCCGGAGGATCCAACTGTGCCGTGGCGATCGCTACGGGCTTCTCTTCCGTGACGGCCGGCGCGGCGGCCGGCTTGCTGTCCTGGACGGTCTTGGGTGCGCTGGGCGGCGCAGTGCGGGGCTTGGCCACGACGAGGATCTCCGAATAGATGGCGCCGTGCTCTCCGGCTGTCACGCATGGTTCGCTGTGCTCCGCACTGCCAGGCCCGCGTTCGCCTGGTGCCGCTGCCGCTCTTGGTGTGGCGTCGGCCGCTCTGGGGACAGTCCTGTCACCAGCGACCGGGTTGTTGTTACTCCGCGCCAGCGCCCTGGATCAGGTAGCCGGCGAGCATGCCGCTCATCACCGGCGTACGATCGGCGTCCACCGGGTACACCCAGGAGCGAGCGTTCTCATCGCGATACGGCTTGCGGACCAGCGGCATGCCGGTGATCGAGTACGTGTAGCCATAGCTCGGGCGGGCGTTGCTGCGACTGTTGCCACCGGTCGGCGGGGCCACGTAGGCCACGATCACGTCGTTGCCCCAGACGTCGCTGAGGGCGTCGTCCTGGCCGCTCGCGCCCACGGCCTCACCGACGACCACGTTCTGCACGTTCCACAGCTTGGCCAGCAGCTCCGCAGTCACCGAGTCACGTCCGGTGTACTTCAGTCGATCGATGATCGACTTGTTGGCTTCCAGGGCAGCGAAGGACGAGGCCGACAGCAGAACGGTGTTGGGGCGCACGCCGATCGAGCCGCGCACCGCGTTCTTGGCCTTGCCGATATCCTGGGTCGGATCGCTTCCATCAGCCGTCCAGCGATCGGCGGCGAGCAGGGCGATCTTGTGGTCGTTGTCGTACTTGCTGGCGTCGCGGGCGAGTTCAGCGCACTCGTACTCATGTGCCAGCTCGTGGGTATCCAGGACGACGTCGACCGCGTCGCTGGCCAGATCGAGCCCCGGCACCTGGGCTGCGTCGTTCGAATTTTCGTCCGGTACCAGCGCTTCCAGCCCCGCCGGCGTGATCGCGTAGGGCTTGCCGGCGTAACCGAAGGTGACGCGCTTGGTTGCCGAGCCCGGCGCGCGCTTGGTGTTGTAGCGGCGGAAGCTCTCCTTGCCGAACTCCAGGATCTGGCCGCCGTAGGCACGCACCGTGGCGATCGGGAAGAGGAAGCGACCCACGTTGCCCGGGCGCAGGTAACCCTGCGCGTGGGTGGTCAGGATGGGGTCGATGACGCGGGACTGGGCGAGCGTTTGCTGGGACATGACTGGGTCTCTTGGATTCGACGAAGGTGTGGGTGTGCCGCTGTGGCGTTTGGCTTAGCCAGCCGGTGCCGGGGTCGGCGCGTTCTGGATCAGCAGCACTTCGATGCGGTCGCCATCGGCAGCTGCGGCCTGCAGCGCCTGTGCGACGGCGACGCCGGTCGTAAGGGCAACCGCCTTGCCATCACTGCCGACCTGCACATACGCGTTCTTGGCAATCGCGCCGCCGGCGGTCACGACCGACGTGCCCAGCACGTCGGTCGTGACCAGGTCGCCGACCTTTGCCTCGGTGGTAGTCACGCCGAAGGTGTTTCCGGCGGCGGTGGCATAGGCGCCAGCTGCGCCGACAAAGCGCTCGCCGGCCAGTGCGGCCGTGGCGGCGATGGAGAGGGAAAGCAGAGCAATCTTCTGGGTCATGGTCGTGCGCTCCTGGCGCCTATAGCTGCGAATGGTCTGGGTGGTGCCTGGTTGTCGTTGGCGATCAGCGGCCGCCGACGGCCTTCACCGCGTCCAGGTACTTCACGCCGGGGTTGGTCTGCTGGAAGGCAAGTGCCTTGCGATGCAGTTCCATGCCGGCGGCATCGACCTGCAGGCCGCCGCCCGGCGTGGCGAAATCGGCCGGAGCGGAAATGTCGGGAAGGCCGCCGCCGGACTTCTCGCTGAAATCGATGGCCTTGGGCAGGCTGGACAGCAGCTCGCGCAGGACTGACTCGGCGGGTTTGGTGACCTGGGTTTCGCCCTCGGCGAAGTTCAGCGGCTGACCACCGGCCGGCAGCGCCAGCAGCAGCTCGACCACACCTGCCTTCTGGCGCGGCAGCAGCTTGCCGTCGTTGACCAGGCCCTCGGCAAAGTTGGTGACGTCTTCGCGACGCGCACCTGCCTCCCGTGCGGCAAGCGCTTTCTCGCGCGCATCCAGGGCGGAAGTCTGCTGGTCCAGCTCCTGCTGGCGCTGGGCGATCTGTTCCGAGGTCTGCTGGGACATGTGAATCTCCGTTGTTCGTTCATCGGTGGGTGCCGCGAAGGCGGTGGGTTGCAATCCCGAACGCTCGTCCGGGTCACGGGTGCTTTCCGTGACCTCGCGGATCTGCCATTGCGGGATGAGCTTGTCGGCGGTTTCCAATCCATCGCGGTCGATGAGGTAATCGCGCATCGACTGCAGCAAGCTGCTCAACGTCCAGCCCAGGCGGGCGAGCGGCTGCGAGAAGCAAACCGCCTCTTCGCCCTCGGAGAAGGACGCGGACTTCAGGCCCTTCACTGCTGGCGGCTGCGCGCCCAGGAAACCGATGTGCCGCAGATAGAACTTGCCGGGTGTCGGATTGCCAGGCGTGTCGGGAAGGAAGATTGATGCACTGATCTTCTTGAAGCGCCCCTTGTTCACCATGCCGGCGAAATCGGGGTCGACCTGGTGCGGCTCGGCGAACAGCACGCCGTCGCGACACTCCAGGGATTTACCCCAGCCGTATGCCGGCAGGTCGGCCTTGGGATGACCGACAACGATCGGCGCCTCATGCAAGTCGACGCTATAGGTCTGCGCGATCTGCTGAACGTCGGCTGCGCTGAACGTAAAGGAGCGACCGTCCTCGGCGACGTGCGTTCCGGCCTTGAAGATTTCGAGAGCTGCGGCGGGCTGGTTCATGCCGCCATGTTCCTGTCGCGATCGCGTCAGGTCATATGCACGGGTTCACAGCTTTTCGGACGTCGCGCGCGTGCGAGTTTTGGCGGCTTCGATACGCACGCTGGCATAGGTGCGTTCGATGCGGGAAGGATCACGCAGAAAGCGGTGTCTGACACCTGCGGCACCCGAGCGATGCACCACCGTGCCACTCAGCGCGCCATCGGGCGCAGCGGCGCGCTGTCGCGCTCACTCGGAAAACAACCCGGCCACGTGATCGGAGGCAATGAGGACGACCTCTTGCTCGTCCTCGTTGGACAGACCGAGCCAGGGGCGTGCGGGAATGCCGATGGTGTACGCCGGCAAGGTGACCCACTGAGCGAAGTTGGATTGTCGGCGCTTCACGAACTGCGTACCGACTTCGCCGTCCCGGCCCTGCCGGAAGTACACCTGCGTGGATCGTGCAGGGCGATTGATCGTCGCTCCGAACTGGTGGACAGCCCCGTAGGGCGCGTTGGTGCCGACCAGCAGCGTGTCGCCTACCACCTGATGCGCGAGCTGGTCGCCGAGCATATGGAAGTCAAAGCGGAGCATCGGAACGCCAGGACGCTTGCGCTCCTTCTGGCGTCGATAGCTTGGGGAGAGCGGCGCCCAAGGCGCGCCGTCCGGTGACACCTGGCGTGCTGCTCGGTCCCGCGTTGAACGCAGGAGGTACTCGCCGATGTCCTCAAGCATCGGCTGCAGTGCATCGTTGCGCAGGCCCTTGGCCGCGCTGCGAAGCGCGGGGCCTGCTGTGTCCTTGGTGATCTCGACGCGCGCGGCCATTAGGGAATCCCGCCCTGGATCAGCTGCCAGCTTCCACGGTCGACCAGGCGACGAAGATCCACCGACGAAACGACGCTGGCATCCTGGATCAGGTTGGGCATGGCGGCGCTTCCTTGGATCCGAACGTCGACGACAAGGCGCTGCCGCCGATCACCTTGAAGCACGAAGCGCACGATGCTGCTCGCGGCGTCATATAGAAGAGCGAATGGCGATCGCAGCGCGTTCGCCAGCGATGGAAGGTATGCCGCTGGCACCCGGTCCAATACCTCGGCTGCCTCAACGGCGATCGCGGCCGACCCCAGTTCGGCCGCCTTGCTTGACAGAGCATCGACTGCACTGACCTGGAGGGCGCCAACGAGATACCGGCTCGAATGCGCGCGACCAGCCGCTGCAGCCGCGCGCCATTCGCTTAGGCCGGCCTGCAGCGCGTCCAGCGCACGGGGGCGCTCCAGCACCTGAGTAGCGGTGCGCGCTGCTGGCGTGGCCGGCAGGCGCACATTTCGGCGCAGCGCGGCCTGTAGCGCTTCCTCGATACCGCTGCCCAGCGCAGGAGGCGTTTGTGGTCCGCCCCTGCGAATCGGCCAACCGTCCAGACTGCGGCCGGGGGCATAGCCGAAACCGGGATCCACGCCCACCGGCGTTTCCACCAGGAACGGACCGCCGGGACTTCGCTGCCCGACCATGCGCTGTTCAAACTCGATCGCAGGCGCTGTGTCTGGGCCGTCCTTACCCAGCCGCGTCAGGTCACGATCGTTCAGCGCCTCGACATAGCACTGGCAGCCCCAGCCGTTGGCCGGGAAGAACCACTGCCACCACGGATCATCACAGTGCAGAACCATGCCATCCCAGGCCTGGTGCAGTGGCCGGGGCGTCTCGACTGCGTCGCTGTGGCGGTAGCGCCACCACGGCCTGGACTTCTTCAGGGCCTGCAGCTGATGCCATCGGCCCGCGTTGTAGCTCTGGCGCAGGTTGGTTTCGTAGATGACGCGGGAGCGCCAGTTGCGTCCACCGTTGTAGTCCCAGCCATGTGTGGCGACGATGCGGTCGAAATCACGACGGAACTGCTCCAGCGTCACTCCATCGTCGATGGCCTTGCGGATCGCCGTGGCAAAGTCCGCCACCAGCTCATCACGGTTGGCGCCGGCGACCATGAAACCCTGGTCATGCTCCGACTCCCATACGTCCAGCCAGCTTTCCGTGACGATGTTGCGCTTGCGACGGAAGAACGCGATCTGCTGCTCAAAGGGAACTTGGCCATAGCCCACGGTCGCCATCGATCAGCCTCCGGCGGCGCGCTGTGCGTCGTCTCGCCCGCGCAGGTGGGCGGCGCTCAGGCCAAGGGCGACGCCGTTGGCGAATTCCTCCAGGCTCATCTCCGGCGCCGCTGCCAGGACCTGGTCGTACAGCTCCTCCAACGAGGTGGCGTTTTCTGTCAGCTGCTGCAGCCCCTGAACCCACGCCGCGCCGGCTTCGCGCGTTGAGCGGTCGAGCTGGGCCGTCATGCTCCCAACGTGCTGGCCGTCCGCTTCTGCGAACGCCGCCGGATAGTGACGCCGGAGCAGCGCCAGGACCGAATTTTCCGGGTCGGCGAAACGCGCGTCGTCGATGGCGGTCGGTGGCGTCTGCGGCTCGGCTGGCGGCTCCCTCAGCTCATAGTTCGGTCCATACGTCTGCTCGATGTAGACGGGCTTGGGGCGATAGCCCAGGCGATAGAGCTTCTCGTCGCGAGATGCCGCTGCATCAAGATCCTCAGCCTCATCAGTGACCCGATAGACACGCGGGACTTCCGCACCTGGGAAGTTCATTTCCGTCAGCCAACGGGCCGGCCCTTTGGTGAAGGACTCACAGATCAGGTCGGCGTCGGCCTTGATGATGTCCCTGCGGACCTCGGCCTGCAGTTCGTCATTGCCAAGCTTTCCGGCCGTGCCTTGCGTGCTGGCGGTTTGCCCGAGGACGACCTTCTGGATCGTGGCGTCCATGTAGTCCTGCAGCGCCTTGTAGTCCGCCGTCCCGCTACGACCTGCCTCAAGCAGGGCAACCTCCATTTCCTTGGGCATGATGATGCCGCTGTCGGTCTGGATGGCGCGGGTCGCGCCCAGCAGCCTATTCCGCTCTTCAGCAGTGGCGTTCTCGTCGTACTTGCCCACCGCCGTGGGCATGCCGAACTTCTCCAGGAAGATCAGCCAGAACTTCAACCCATTGCGCTTGAACAGCACCGGCCAGTACAGCCAATGCGCCAGGCCGAGGCCGTAGGGCTCATCATCATGATCGGCGCCTGCGCAGTAGTTCCAGAAGTATGGAGCCGGCGCCGGGATACCTTCAGCCATGTGGGACTGAGTGAGCAGGCGCAGATCGCCATCCTTGCCGAAGCGGAAGCGCCGGCGGTTCCGCACCTTGATCGCGCTCATCGCGATGCGGTTGCCGTCAGCCTTGTAGATGATCTCTGCCGGGGCGTAGCCGTAGAAGACACCGAAGTGCATCTTGCGGGTCACGTTATCCCAGCCAATGTCGTGGAGCTGATCGCGCAGATGATCCGCTGCCGCGCGGTCAATCGCGCGCTTTCCGCCAGGCTCAACCTGCCATTCGCAGGCGACGACGGAATCCTGCCGGGAGCCAAACGTCGCCTTGACCTCGGGATCAGACAGCACCTGCTCGTAGATCTGCAGGTCGTAGCCGCCGCGATTGCGCAGCACGCTGTCGAACGGAAGCATCAGTGGCCCGGTGTAGCCGCGGGTGATGTCCATTCCGTCCGCAGTGGTGGCCACCTCGCGGTTCAGTTCAGGGCGGGCGGTGGTCATGCGAAGCCTCCAAAATCATTGCCACCCGACACGGTGCCGAAGCCCCTATCGGAGGTGGTTGCTACAACTCCATCATCAAGCGCCTCGCCCACGTACACGCGCTGCCCGGTCGACTGGAACTCGATCGAGCCACGGGGCACATGATTCAGCGCCGCGAACTGCGTCAGGGCACCAGCGATAGCGCCGTCGCCGTGGCGCACCAGGTCGGGATCCTGCAGATCCTTGCGCTCCAGTTTGGGAACCATCGGAATGCCGTCGACGTATTCGACCGCTCGGTGGTCATCCTCCAGCGAGGCGTCCCTGGGAAGGCTGATGAAGCCGTCTTCGAAGAGCGAGATGTACTTGGGCATCCACTCGCCGTACCAAGGGCGCGACAGTGTCACCTCGTGGATGGGGCCGCCCTTGTAGCGCCCGGCTTCCTTGTCCAGCTCGGCCCTACCGTATCGGTCGCCGGTGTACTCCATCAGCGTCTGGCCGGGGCCGGTGGCATCCCCTGCGAACGTCCAGCGCCCTGCAGCTTCCGTCTTCAGGAAGTCCAGCAGCGCCCACAGGATTTGCTCCTGCTGGCGGGTGGGAGCATTGGCCAGCTCGATCAGGAACGGCACTACGCGGCGCAGATCCTGTTCGATTCGGGCGGGCATAATCACCGAGAAGTGGCGATGGCGGGCGAAGTCCATGCCAACCGCCCAGCGGCCTGTGAATCCCTTGGCGGCCGCCCTCAGTGCCGGCATCAGCTGCGTGGCAATCCAGGATGCGCACCACACCTCGCGCTCTTTCTCGGGGCGCTTCGGGAAGTCGTCATCGAAGACGATCCGCAGTACCGGCCGGGTCTCCGCCATTGCGCGGTCCAGCCACACCGAAGGAATGGCCGAACCATCGCCGTCGCGGGGGATGACGTCCAGCTCCTCGCGCATGGCAGCCTTGCGCGGGCCATAGGCGGATCGGATCGCGTTGTACCAATCGCGCTTTCCATCCGGCGTGGCGATCTTGCCGCGCATGGTGCAGGCCCGCTCGTAAAGGCCGTTGGCCACGGCATCGTCGAAGCTGATCCGGATCACCTTCGCCTTTGCACCGTAGCGCCCTGCACGAATGTCCTGCACCAGCTGATTGAACGGGTTCTTCTTGCCCCGGTGCGTTGACCACACCCGGATGCGACCGCCCCAGATGAGCAGTGCAGTGGCCGACTCCAGCACCTTGGCGACGTCCTTGTGGAGCGCCGCTTCGTCCAGGTCGACCACGCCCTGCAGGCCGTGGATGTTCTCGGGGCGCGAGGACAGAGCGGTGACCCGGAATCCGCTGGCGAAGCGGACGCGGAAGGCCTGGATCTGACGGCTGGTGCCGTCAGGCGCTTGGTCCTGGAAGATGTGCTGTTCAACTCGCGAGGCCTGACCGCGCGCGATGATGGGCGCGAACTTGGCAACGTAGCCGATGAACTCCAGGCCCTTTTCCTTCGTATCGGCCATGTACCACACGTTGTCGCCGCCAGCCTCCTTGGACGAGGCGGCCGTGATCGTGTCGGTCAAGGCCTGCGCGAAGGTGATACCGGTACGGCGCCCCTTCTCGCATACCGCGATATCCAGTCCTTCCTGCATCCGGATCCATTCGGACTGGTGGGCCATCAGTACGCCGGCCTCACGCGGGTCGAAGTTGGACGAGATGGTGCGGACGCTCTCTGGAAGGTCATCCCAATCCAGAACGCGCTCAGTATCCGGCAGTGGCATCAGGTCGGACACTCAGCCGACTCCCTGCAGGACGGTGTTGCGCCAGAAGGCGACGTCGTCAGCGCCGAGACCACGCGCACGCGCCGCGTCCTCCACCCGCTGGGAGGCTTCTTGCAGCGCCTTCTCACGTACCTCAGTGGCCCATTTGTGGCGATTCACGCTCGCACGGCTGAGCGTGGCGATGTTCTTGGCCGCCTTGCCCAGCAGCGCAATGCGCGCGCCTGGATCCATGCCTTCCTCGGCGCCTTCCTCAACTTCCTGCAGTGCTAGCAGTGCGTCGAAGATCTCGGTCTGCACAATGCTGATGATCGCGTTGCTGCGCTCGTCGGCATCGTCGGGCGCTGCCTGGCTGATCAGCCTGGCAGCTTCGGTGCTGGCCTTTACGGCAGCCAGGCGCCGCTCCAGCTTCTGGCCGTATGCGCCGACGGCACTCTTGCCGATGCTGAATCCCTTTTCCGTGAGCCAGTCGGCCAGGCCGACATAGCCACCGAAACCGGACGCAATCAGGCGCGTGTCCAGCTCGGCGCGGACATCCTGGGGAAGCTGTTCGATCTTGCTGGCCGGAGGCATGGCGTCACCAGTACCGTTCGGGGCGAGCGATGCCGGGGTCACACTGCGCGGTGTACTCGGCGATATCGGTGCCAAGACGGGTCATGTCGGCGTGCCAACGGCCATCCGGCCGCTTGTCCAGTTCGATCATGCGGCGGTCTTCCAGGTAGTCCAGGGCGCGGCGCACCTCCAGTTGCGTGGCATCGGGGTACAGTGCGTGCGCAATGCTGAGCAGGATTTCCTCATAGGCGCCATAGGGCGCCGCATTGTGAAGCCCCAGCAGCATCACCCAGCGCAGGTTTTCCCGGCGAACTTTGTCCATGTCCAACTTAATGCTCACGTCTTGCTCCTTGGATCTGAATCGACTTGATCTCTGAGTTGATCGCGTCGAGCTTCGCCTCAATGACAGTCTGGCTCCGGATGTGGTCGTCCCTTCGCACGTATTTCTCAGCCAGTTCCGCACGCAGCCCCAGGAGATCCACCTCCTGCTTTCGCCAGCCCTCGGCGGCCTTTTCGAACCCCGCCATCCGCTGGTCGATGCTTGCCTTGACCTGGCTGATCCCCCACTTGACCAAGCCCAGCAACGTGCCGAGCAGCGCGATGGTCAGCGAGAGGAGGTGCCACAGCTCCAGCTCGATCTTCATTTCGTGGCGTCTCCGCCACTGAGATTTGCCTGTGACATTTTTCTGGCGCCACTGAGCCGTCCCGACGTGGCGCGATCGTCGTTGGCTCTCTGCAGCAGCTGCTGCCAAGCGGCCTCGCGGACAATCGCGTCGATGACGCAGGGTGTGAGCGTGCCGTCCTGGAGACGGCACAGCGGGGCCGGCGGCGCCGGAGCCTGCAGCGGATCGGTCAGTGCCGGCGGCAGCTCGACGTAGACCAGCACCGGCCACTCGACCAGCTCAGTTCGGGTCAGCGGTTGCTTGGTCTCCCCACAGCCCGCGAGCAAGAGCAGCGCACACAGGAGTGGTGCGAAGCACGTTGCAGTCTTCATCGGAATCCACCTTCTTGGTCAGGGCCTGCTGGCGCTGTGCCGCCAGGCGTTCGAGTTGAGCGATGCGATCTGCACGGGCATCCAGTTCGGCGATTGCTGCGCGCTGCTGGGCCAGCTTCGTATCTGCCTCCCGTTTGAGGGCGGCTCGCAATGTGGCAACGGCATCGGCGTTGCCGGCGGCGACGTTGCGCGCGGTGTCGCGCTCCGCACTCAGTGCGATGACCTGATCGGATAGAGCGTCGACCCGATCGGCCTGGTTGCCTGCGCCCCAGCGGTGGCCGAGCCAGAGTCCCAAGAAGAAGGCGACAAACACCACGGCCAGGGCAAACCGCACCACGACTGGCCCCGTGGCAGCACCCACGATGTGCTTGGTGGTCAGGTGTGGATTCACGCACTCACCGCCTTGCGGGCACGGCGCAGGCGCCACCAGGTGAAGATGCTGGCGCCTGCCAGTGCCATCACCCCGATGGCGATGGCCAGACGTAGCCAGCTGGGCATGCCGGTCGTGGCCTGCGCGACAGCATTGACCTGCTGGATCGCTGGCAGCACGCCCTGGATCACCGGTTGCAGTTGCTGTGCGGCTTCCACGGCAGCCATCGTGCCGCCCGCTGCGGCGGCGGTGGCTGCCGCCGTGGTGACCGACGCAGGCACGGCAACCAGCGGTTTCGCGCCGGGGTTGACGACGCCGGCCAGGCGCAGGCCCTCCTCGATCACGTCCGAGCTGTAAGGCTGCTGGCCGTTCTCGTGGCGAATGATGGCCTCGACCAACGGGCGCATGCGGCGGAATTCATGGGTGCTGATGAACTGGGTCGAAGCTACGCCGACAGCGTCAGCCACTGCACCAACGTAGGCATCGGTGTTGTTCTCGCTCGGCGGTGCCCAGCGATCAATCAGCTGCCGCACGTTGCTGCAGCCGTGCTTGTCCTGGTAGTTGATCAGCAGCAGTGCCATCGCGCGGATACCCCAGGCCGGCGCCGAGAACACTTCGAAGCGCGTTTCGCCGCGCTGCTCCTTGGTCATCCGCTCGCGGGGCATGCGCCCCTGCCACTTGTTGGCGGAGTTGCGTTCGATGTTGCCCGGATTGTTGTTGCGGATGCCGCGCGTGGTCTTGGTCGTCATGGCCTGCTCCTGGAATAGAAGGGCCGACGGGACACGACGAGGAGCGCCCGTCGACCAAGCGCGCCCCGAACGCGCCGAATCGATGGGATGCAGTCTCTATTTCGACAGTGCGCAGGTCATTTGCACGCGTTCCAAGCCTTCCTCGCGCGCGCGCGAGATAGTGGGCTGGAAACGAAGAAGGCCACCCGGAGGTGGCCTTCAGTCAGTTCGCCGCGTGTAGCGCCGCAGGCTGTTCCATCAGTCGCTTCCGCGCGTCTGGATCAAGGTCGATGCCGCGCAGTTGCAGGATGCGCTGGAAGGTTCCATCCGTGTTGAACACCAGCATCACATGCTTGAACTGGGTGTCGGATCGCCCGGTCCAAACGCTGGATTTCGACTGGACGTGCTGCCAGAGGTACGCAATTGCCCCGCTCTTACCCACGGTCGAACTCTGCGGTTCGACTCCGAGCAGCGCTACCGCTTCGGCGAGCGTGGTCTTGCCGACTTCCAGCTGAGCGATGTTGGCCGCGTTGAACTCTTGACCAACGGTTGCCTTTGCTCCGGTCAGCAGCACCAGGGCGAGGAAAGCGAGATAGAGCTTCTTCATGGCGACTTTCTCCTTGTCGTCTTGCGAGGTGTTTTGGCGTGGTCGGCTTCAACTGGAGTCGAGCGGACGTCGTGAACGAATCCATCGATGGTGGTCTGCAAGAGATCCGACTGCCCTAGCGCCGCGCCGACCAGGATGTCGCGAACCAGCGCCTGGTAGGTCTCCGGCAGGTCCAGCGTCGACGCCTTCTGTGACGCGTCCGAGAGCAGCTTCATCCGGCGGCCCAGCTCGACCTCTGCAGGTTGCGCGAATACAGGCCCGTTGCCGGTGGCAAGGAACTCAGCGCGAACGTGTAGTTTTTCCACCAGGGCGCGCATTTCTTCGGACGACAGCTTCTTGACCCGGCCCGAGGTCAGGTTTTTTACGCGATCGATAGACACGCCAAGCCTTTCAGCCAGGTCGACCTGCCTGAATCCCCCGTCGTCCATGATCTGGCGGATGAGTGAAGAAACCACACGAACCCCTTGCAAGGTGTACTTTTTACACTTAGGATTGTTCCGGAGTCGTCAACGGCCCTTTTACACCCCGGCAATAAGAACCGAAGGATAACCCAATGCGTTCCACTGACCCCGGCCTTGATCTTCACAAGCGCGTACGTGCCGGCTTCCTTCTCCAGGGCACAACCCTGACCGAGTGGTGCCGTGAAAACGGCACGCATGTATCCAATGCCCGTGGCGCCCTGGTCGGCACTTGGGACGGCCCGAAGGGCCGCGCGATGCGGAGCCGAATCGTCAAGGCGGCGCGTATCGAGCGGGTGCAGGCATGAGTGCGCCCGCCCAGCAGCCCGTCCGCCGAGCGCTCCGCCTGATCTTTGCCCTGCAGGGGCACACGCTCGACGGCCTGCGGCTCAAGCAGCTGGCCGACTCGATCAAGGCAACGCCGTCAACGGTGCTGCGCGACCTGGAAGTGCTTGCCGACGAAGGCATCGTCGAGCGCATCGCCGGCCGCGATGAGTACTGGCGCCTTTCCCCCCGACTGATCCAGCTGGCTCGCGCTCACGAACAGGAGATGGCGCGCGTGCGCCAGCGCCTGGAAGAGACCGAGCAGCGCTACTCCCGCAACCCCAACTGATCGACGAGGACCGCAATGAGCAACAGCAAAAAAGAGAACGCAGGCCGCAAGGCAGTCGCCCAAGCCGAGCCGGTCGGACCGGAGTTCATTGGCAAGACCGATGCCAACGACGCCGTGCAGATGGAAGAAATGCGCGAGCGCCAGCTGGCCTTGGTCGAACAGTTCGGCGAGGGCCTCGCGTGGCACCCCGATCACTACGAGGCCGCTATCCGCCGCGAGCTGCATCGGGGTTGTGAAGCGTTCCTGCGAGCCGGCAGCTACCTGCTTGTAGCCCGCGAGTGCAGTGTCCACGGGGAATGGAGCGGCATGCTCCAGCGTCTCCGGATGGAGCCGCGCCAGGCACAACGAATGATGGAGGCTGCCCGGCGCGTGGCAACCCTGTCGAATGCGTCGACGTCGACGCAATTGGTCTCTGCGGTCAACAGCGAAAGCAAGTTCATCGAACTGCTTTCGCTGCCCGAAGACCAATTCAAGGAGCTTGCCGAAACCGGGGAGACCGGCGAACTGCAACTCGATGACGTGGGCAATATGTCCGTGCGCGAATTGCGCGAGGCGGTCCGCAATGCACGCGCTGATATCGAGGCAAAGGATCAGCGAATCAGCAAGTTGTCGGATGACCTGAACAAGGAGCATGAGAAGACGACGAAGGCTCAGCGCCGCTGGAAAACTGCGGACGCTGACCAGCAGTTGATCATCCTCAAACAGGCCGTCACCGAAGCGGAGCAGGCTGTTCTCGCCGCCCTTGGCAATGGTAAGGCCGGCTTGACGGCCGCCTTCCGCACGCTCGCCAGCCACGCCGCCGAGACCGACCAGGACACGGACGCTGCCGTCTTCCTCAGCGACACCATCGGCCGCTTGCTCAACGCGGTCCGTACTGTCCGCGACGACGACGAGCTGCCGCTTTCCCTGCCGCTGGTGCATGACGGCTCGGAGGCCTGAGCATGTCTGCCGAAGCCCTCATCCAAGCGGCGGCCGGCAAAATGCTGGCGGCGCCGCACGGTAGCAAGAGCCGCATAGCGGCCGAGCTGGCCGAGCAGATGGGTTGCTCGGTCCAGACCGCCTACCGTCGCCTGCAGCAGGTGACTGGCGGCATCAAGCCCCGCAAGCGGCGATCGGACGCCGGCGAGCTTGCGCTCACGCGCGACGAGGCGGCTGCCATCGCCGCCCTGGTCGAAGAAACCCGACGCCTCACCGGCACTGGCACGCTGCCGGTCGAGGATGCAGTCCAAATCCTGCGCGCGAATGACCGCATCGAGGCGCTGCGCGTCGACAAAGCAACCGGGGAACTGGTCCCGTTGAGTGTGTCCTCGATCTGCCGTGCCATCCGTGCCTACGGCTTCCATCGTGACCAGCTGGCGGCACCGACGCCAGCTGCGCGGCTGTCATCGCCGCACCCCAATCACCTCTGGCAGATCGACGCCTCGGTGAGCCGCCAGTTCTATCTGGCAGCCGATGGCACCGAAGTGATGGACAAGCGGCGCTTCTATCGTGGCAAGCCGGAGAACTTCACCAAGATCGCAGAGAACCGCCTGTGGCGTTACGCCGTCACCGACCACGCGAGCGGGGCGATCGAGGTGTTCTATGTGCTTGGCGCCGAGAGCAGCGCCAACCTGCTTTCGGCACTGATCCACGCCATGACCCGGCGCGAAATGGGCACGATGCACGGCATCCCGAAGCTGCTGATGATGGATCCCGGCAGCGCAATGGTCGCGGCCACGACGCGCAGCTTCCTGTCTGCCTGCGGTATCGAAGTGATCATTAACGAGGTCGGTAATGCCCGCGCAAAGGGGCAGGTCGAAAACGCGAACTACCTGATCGAAACCCACTTCGAAGCCATGCTCAAGACCAGGGCGCCGGTCACCAGCCTGGAGGAAATGAACACCCTGGCCCAGCAGTGGGCACGGGCGTACAACGCCACCCGCATCCACACTCGCACCGGCATGACCAGGCGCGATGGTTGGCTACGTATTACCCCAGACCAGTTGCGCATCGCGCCGGAAGTGCAGGTGCTGCGCCAGCTGGCCACCAGCTCCCCGAAGGCGTGCACGGTGCGCGATTGCATCATCCGCTTCCGGGGCAAGCAGTACGACGTGCGCGGCATCCCTGGCCTTATCAATGGTCAGCGCGTGGACGTGGTGGCCAACGCGTTGGAACCGGATAGCAGCGTGCGCGTGCTGATGCCGGGCGAGCAGGACAGCGCGCCGGTGCACTTCGTCGCGCCGCGCCTGCACCACGACGACTGGGGCTTCCTTGATACCGCAGCCCAGGTTGGCGCGGAGTATCGCGCCGCACCCGAGACGCCGGCCGACGCAGCGCGCAAGGAACTGGATCGCCTGGCGATGGGGGTCAAGACCGATGCCGAAGCTGTGGTTGCGCGAAAGGCTCGCCGTGTGGCGTTCGGCGGCAAGGTCGACCCGATGAAGCACATCCGGGAGGCCAACGTCGCCCCAAGCCTGCCGCGCTCGGGAACGTTGGCCGAGGTCGACGCGCCGCAGGTGCTGGCGGCTCAGCGCATCGAGCCGGAGGTGGTACGGGCCGAGCTGCCTCCGCTGAACCACGTGGAGGCAGCCATGCGCCTTAAGCCCCTGGTCGAGCGCTCCGGCAACACCTGGACCCCGGAAATGTACGCGCGCACCAGCCAGCGCTGGCCCGAAGGCCTGCCAGTGCATGAAGTCGAGGCCTGGGCGATCGCCCTGGTCGAGCCCGAACGCGGTGGCCTGCGCGTCATCAACGGAGGTGCTGCATGACGCTGCGCCTGAAATCGATCCTGGCCAACGCCGGCATCAAGCAGGGAACGCTCGCCACGGCGGTTTCTCTGAGCCGGCCGGCCCTGAACGCTCTCATCAATCACGGCGTGTTGCCGACCGGCTGCGACCAGCCCCGAGTCCGCTCAGCCATTTCCGTGTTTCTGCTGGAAAGCGGCGCCCCGGCCGTCGACTGGCACCTGGAAGAGGAGCCGGCGTGCGCTAACACGCCGGCTCCGGTTTCCCCACCGCAAGACCCCGATACCGCTACCGAAATCAACGACGAGGAGATTCAGATGCTACTCCGTAAGCAGACCCTGACGCCGCAGGCACGCCGCCATTTTGGCCTGACGGCCGATCCTTTCGCCGACCCGGCCAGTGCAGACGAGGTGTTCCTCAGCGCCGATATTCGCTACGTGCGGGAGAGCATGTACCAGGTCGCGCGCCACGGCGGGTTCATGGCCGTCATCGGTGAATCCGGTGCCGGCAAGTCCACGCTACGCGAGGAGCTGCTCGACCGTATCCGTAGGGAAGAGCAGGCAATCATCGCCGTCGAGCCCTATGTGCAGGCGATGGAAGGCACCGAGAAGAACGGCAAAACCCTGCGGAGCCTGCACATTGCCGAGGCCGTAATGTCGGCCGTGGCGCCGCTGGCCAAGACGATGAGCAGCCCGCAGGCTCGCTTTGCGCAGCTGCACGCGGCACTGCGTGACAGCGCCCGCGCCGGCCACAGCCACGTGCTCATCATCGAAGAGGCCCACTGCCTTCCGCTGGCCACGCTCAAGCACCTCAAGCGCTTCCGCGAATTGAAGGACGGCCTTCGCCCGCTGCTGTCGGTGATCCTGATCGGCCAGCCCGAACTGCAGGTCAAGCTGTCCGAACACAATCCCGAGGTGCGGGAGGTCGTGCAGCGCATCGAAATTGTGAACCTGCCGGCCTTGGATACGGAACTGGAGAGCTACCTCACCCACCGGTTCAAGCGCAACCAGCTGCCGCTTGAGCGTGTCCTGGACACGTCGGCAATTGAGGCGCTGCGCGCCAAGCTGACGCCGACGCGTGGCGCTGCGTCGTTGCTGTATCCGCTGGCTATCCAGAACACCCTCGCGGCGGCGATGAACCGGGCGGCCAACCTGGGCGTGCCGACCGTCACCGCCGACGTGGTCAGGGGAGTCTGATCATGGCGATCGCACCCACCATCGAAGGCCAGCAGTACCTGCGCGACTTCGCGGTCCAGCTGCTGCGCGACGCCGAGCTTCCGCATCGGCAGGTGACGGTCCTGCACCGCGACATTCTTCGCCGCGCAGGCATCGCATGGCAGGACGGCCAGAGCATGGCCTCGCTTCTGTCCGCCCTGTCCCAGCAGCAGCTGCGCTCCCTCATCGATCAGCTTCGCGACGACGACCAGGACGAGGAGGAGTGATGGCTGCCCCATCCAGAAAGCGCTGCGCTGGCCAGGCCCGCAACCGCAAGGCCCATAGCGCCAACCCTAAGCACCGTCGCAAGGTCGGAACCATCGCGTGCGTTCAGACGGACGGCGCCGCGAGGTCGGCCGGAAAGGTGATGGATCCGGCCACCGGCGCCGAGTACTCGGTCGATATCGGTATCGACGGCGGCGTGCAGATCACATCCGGCGCCACCGGCCGCCGATGGACGGCAGCATGGGACGAGCTGATCGACCTGGCGATCGCCGCTGGCATTGATCGGGGGGCTGACTGACATGCAACTGGCCCTGCTACCGCAAGAGCTGTCCCCCGAGGCGGTACTGGCGGAGCTGCAGGGCCGCCGTGGCGCTGCCAATGGCGTCACTGCCCGCGACCTGGTGCATGCAGTCACCCAGCGATTCAGCACCGCCGACGAGCGGCGCCTGCGCCAGATCATCGAAAAACTGCGCCGCGATGGGCATCCCATCTGCGCCCACCCCGCCAACGGCTACCACCTGGCCGCGAGCGCAGACGAACTGGACCGGTGCTGCGAATACCTGACCGGTCGCGCCATGACTTCCCTGCAGCAGGTGTGCGCCATGAAGCGCGTCGCCCTGCCGGATCTGTACGGACAACTCGGGCTGAGCAAGCCCATTACCGACGAGGACACCAACGATGAACGTTGATCGTAGCTCTGACATGCTCTTCGCTGCCGCCAACACTGCGCGCGAACTCGAAAACGCCGGCATCGACGTGCTGGCCCATTACAGCAACGGGCGCCGCCCGGTGCTGATCATCACCCAGCCGCCGGCCGACATTGAAGGCCACCTCAAGCGCTGGGGCCCCAATGGCAGCGGCGGCCGCGATCGCGTGCTGGCAGCGGAGTACCAGGGCCTGCAGCTGGAATGGACCGAGCGTGCTCCGGTGGTTGTGACCATCCGCTCCCGCCGCGACACCTTCGAAAGCCGCGAGGTGATGCTGTGACCGTGCCGAGCGTCCGCCTGCAGGCGGCCTTCGCTGCCGTGCTTGGCACCAGCACCTTGGAGTCGCGCGATCTGATCGATGGCGTCATGGATTACGGCTTTGAGTATCGCGGTTATGTGCAGCACGGCCTGACCAACGCACTCAACTGCGGCATGGTGGAGCGCGTCGGCGGTCGCTTCTCCCGCCGGTACCGCCTGAATCAGGATTGGAAGATCGACCCGAAGCGACTGGACGCCGCCCTGGCGCAGTATGCGAAGCACGCAGGCACCGCGCCGAAGCGCTGCGGCGCCGAACCCCGCGCGGCGGTCGCGCCGTTGAACATCGGTCCGGCGATCAACCCTGCGCCGTTGGTGCCGTCGATCGGCACCCCGTGCATGTCCCAGGAAGAGCGCGAGGGCGAGCTGCCGCCCTACCTGGGCGGGCGCATCGTGGATTCCCTGCATTCGCACTTCGACCAGATCCTCGGCGGGGTGGAGTAATGGCTCGCACCGGCCGCCAGCGGTTCGACCACCTGCGGGCGATGCGCTTCGCGCTATGGGCCAGGACGCAGGACCAACGCTCCCTCACGCCTCTCCGCATCGCATGCCTGCTCGGCATCTCCCCCGACGCCGCTCGCCGGTGGCGAGCTGACTGGTTCACAGCCGTCAGCCCCGTCCACGTCGAAGGCGTACCCGAGCAGCTGCGACCCATCTACCTGCATACCGAATCCGCCGTCCAAGGAGGCACCCAATGACCAGTAGCACCATTCCCGAAGGCTATCGCGAGGATCGCAAGGGTCGCCTGGTACAGGAGAACCAGATCGCGGCGATCGACCTCGCACGCGATCAGTTGGTCGCCGATCTGAGCGATAACGCGAAAAAGCTGCAGCAGCTGCTGATCGAGTTCAGAGCCAGCGCCTTCGGCGATATCGCGGCCTTCGTCCAGCTCAGTGCCGAGCAGTACGGCGCCCGCATCGGCGGCGACAAGGGCAACGTCACCCTGATGAGCTACGACGGGCGCTTCAAGATCGTCCGCGCGGTGCAGGATTCCATTCAGTTCGACGAGCGCCTGCAGGCCGCCAAGGCCTTGATCGATGAGTGCCTCATTGATTGGACCGAGGGCTCGCGCGCGGAGCTGCGGACCTTGGTGAACAACGCCTTCCGCGTCGACAACGACGGCAGCATCAAGACCGGCGAGGTGCTGTCGCTGCGCCGGTTGAAGTTCGACGACCCACGTTGGACGCAGGCGATGGCCGCAATCAGCGATGCGGTGACCGTGGTCGGCAGCAAGACCTACGTGCGCTTCTACGAACGTGATGCGCATGGGCAGTACCAGCCCATCAGCCTGGATATCGCGGCGGTGAAGCATGTCTAAGCATGCCCTCCACGACGCCTGCTACCTGGCGGTGCTGGCCAGCGACATCGCCGACGCCGCCGTGCGTTCCGAGGTCGAGCTGTTCGCATACGAGCAGCGCGACGAGAACGGCTATCCGATGTTCGACACGCGCCAGGGCGCCAACTCCCCGGCGGATCTGCAGCGCGTCAACAACGCGATCGCCTACATCGAGCGTCGCGGCATCGCCGCCTTCCCCTGGGACATGAAACGGCGGATCGACGCGCCGACCCTGGTCCAGTTCTTCGACAAGGAGGATCCCAATGAACGGTGAGCAGCGTCTTTCAACCTGCTGCCCGAGCTGCAGCGTCCCCGCACTGTTTGCGAGCTTGGCCACGGTCGCCAATGACCCTCAGCAGCTTCTGCTCTATGTGGTGTGCCAGGAGTCGCACGGCGGCTGCGGCATCGAGTACTCGTTCATGGAGCGCCTGCTGGCGCCGAAGGCGGCGACGTGATCGCTTACTGCTGGGCTACCGGCCTGATCGAGTTTGGCGAGCAACTGCCGGAACACGCAATCCTCATCGCCAGCGGCGAAGCCGCGCAGCTGCGCAAGGTCATCAGCGCCCGCGCCCGCCACGGTCAGGGCGAGAGCCAGGGCTGCCTGCTGGTGCCCGGCGTCCCCGAAGCGGCCGACCAGGCCGCGAAGGGTGATGCCCTGGGTCACTGGCTCGCCTGGTGCGCCCAAGCACCGAATGGCCTGCGCTGGGGTGCGATGGCCGCAGCGCAGGCACGTCGCGAGCCGCTGACCAGGAAGGCCCAGGTCATCGAAGTAGTTCAGGCAGGCGGTCGGATCGTCGCCGGCGACCGTCCCGGTATCCGTCGACTGCTCGATTCGCTGGGCGAGGAGGTTCCCGCCTGGCAGACCGCCCTTACTGTCGCCCAAGCACAACTTTTGAAGGAAAAGAACTGATGTCTGCACAAACCACCCGCTGCAGTGGAACCCGGCGCTACAAGGTTGAGCACGCGTGGCTCGACGTAGAGGTAACTCTTGATGTCGATCACCGACTGCTGACGCCGGAGTTGGCGAAGGACATCAACGAGTACTGGACCGATGCAGAACAACGTCTGGAGGCCGCAGATGGGGACGTCGTTGTCGCTGTCATCAAGATGGCCGGCGCTGCCTTCCTGGGGATGGTCCTGGATGTTCGTGCGGACCTGACCGAGTACGGCATGCAGAAGGAGTTCGACAAGATGGAAGCCTGGGACAGCGAAGTCTGCGGGATCCGCCTGGTTGACTTCGATGGCCGGCCCGACCTGGAATCCGAGGAGCTGCGCGTCACGGAGCTGGAGGTCTGATGTTCATCAGAAACGTCACGATGTTCCAGTTCTCGCCGGTGATCGATTGGTCGCAGGTGGAGAAGCTGCTGCCACTGTCCCAGCAGCAGCCGGTGGGCGCGCTGGAGCTGTCGTCGCGCGGGTTCATTTCTCCGTATGGGCGCGAGAGCGGTGCGGCGTTGTCGCACCGCTCCGGCGCGTTCCTGTGGCTGGCGATCGGCACGGAGACGAAGATCATCCCGGCCGCCAGCGTCGATGAAATGCTGAACACCAGGCTGCAGGCGTTGGAAGCGCAGGGGCGCCGGGCCGGTGGCCGCGAACGGCGCCGCATGAAAGACGACCTGCTGCACGAACTGCTGCCCCGCGCCCTGGTCAAGTCGGCCCGCGTCGACATGTTCGTGGATACCCAGCGCGGCATCGCGTTCGTGGACACCAGCGGCAGCACCGCCGCGACTGACGCAGTTTCGGAAGTCAGGAGCCTGCTCGGCAGCTTCCCGGCGAGCAGGCTGCGCCCGGCGGTCGCCCCTCGCTCTGTGATGACTGGCTGGGTCGCTGGCGAACAACTGCCTGCCGGCCTGACCTTGGGCGAGGAATGTGAGCTGCGCGACCCGGTTGAAGGCGGTGCCACGATCCGCTGCCAGCACCAGGAACTGCGCTGCGACGAGGTGGAAAAGCATCTTGAGGCGGGTAAGCAGGTCTACAGGCTGGCCTTGGTAATGGAGGACTGCCTTTCCTTCGTGATCAGCGACGACCTGGTCATCCGCAAGCTCAAGTTCCTTGACGGCGCCTTTGATGTGCTGACCGACTTGGCCGAGGACGAGCAACGGCAGGAGTTGGACGCTCGCTTCGTCCTGCAGACCGGGCAGCTCAGCAGGCTGTTCGACGTGCTGCAGCGTACGTTCCAACTGGAAGAGGAGGCCTGAGCAATGGCCCGCAGCCGCCCGCCAACCGACCGTCGCAAGCGCACCTTGGCGGCCATCCATGCCGCCGCCAAGGCGCTCGGCTTGGCCGAGGACGTCTACCGCGACCTGGTGCAGCGCGTGTCCGGCCAGCACGGCCAGCCGCAGCGAAGTGCTGGCAGCTGTGATCAGCGCCAGCTGGACGCGGTCGCCAACGAACTGCGCCGCCTCGGTGGCATGCCGGAACGTGCGGCCCGCACAGCAGAGCGCTGGGCCGGACGCCCGAAGGGCGATCTGGCACCCCAACTCGCCAAGGTCGAGGCATTGCTTGCCGATGCCGGCCGGCCTTGGGCCTATGCCCACAGTCTGGCGCTGCGCATGTGCAAGGTGACCCGTATTGAGTGGTGCAACAAGGACCAGCTGCAGAAGGTAATTGCCGCTCTCCAGTACGATGCCAATCGTCGCGCACAAGCTGTACCGAAGGATGTGCCATGAGCAGGAACTTGATGGAAGCGCGCCGCAGTGAGCTTCTGGCCGACGCCGCCGCCCAGGCGGCGGACGTGGCCAAGGAGCTGGGGCTCGATCAGGACCGCGCCGACCAGGTAGGGGCGGCGGTCGCTGACCGGCTGGCCGAGAACTGGTCCGGTCAGGTGCTGTCCTTCCCGAAGAACCACGCCTTCAAGCTGAGCCAGCGAGAGCGTGAGATACTGGCCGCCCACCGCGACGGGGCCTCCTACGCGGATCTGGCCAGGAAGTACGACATGACTGAACGTGGCATCCGTAAGCTGATCCGACGCGCCGAGCTGCGCGATCGCGACCTCCGCCAGATGGGTCTTTTCGCCCCCTGAGCCAATTGCACGACGTGCAATCTCTTTGCGAGGCGGGCTTTCAACTTCCGCCATCTTCCGGGGTCTTCCGGCTAGATATCGCAGCCTCCCCCCTGATATATCTCACCCCTGCACACCAACGGCTGAGCCCCTCGTGGCTGGCGTCAGAAGCAGATTTCGTGGGCTGGCCGGTCGGGTGGACTGCGCAGGGGGCGCCGTAAACCCGTCCATTGGGGCTTGGCCGCGGCAAACATGCCGCGGACACCCCTGCGCAGCCCACTCGACCGGCCACCGACAGGTTACGTGCGTCTCAGCCACGGAATGAAGAAGTAACATCAGAAGCGGATCGCTTCGCTGCGCTTGCTCGGAGCGGAGCATGGCTCCGCTCTACTGCAGATTCGTCCCCGAACATTCATTTCCGGGAACGCTTCATCCACGCATGGCGTGGATCTACCGACAGCTGCGTGGACCTGTCGAAGGCGGGGAGGGGTGAGATTGCGGGGGCGTGAGCTGCATGGATGCGGCGACCGAGCTTACAGGGACGTACTTGCAGCGTCCCCCGCAATCTCACCCCTCCCCGCCAAACCCTCAGACCCGCCGCTGCCGTTGCTCTGGCTTCAAAGGCAGGTGCAGGGCCGCAGGCCCTGCAATGCAGAAAACCTCACTTCCCCCGCAGGCGGCTGTGCTTGAAGCCGTAGAAGAAGTAGATCACGAAGCCGACAAACGTCCACACGCCCATCAACATCCAGTTGTGCAGCGTCATCGCCGACAGCAGCGCCAGGCAGCTCAGCACGCCCAGGCTGCAGATCAACCACGCGCCCCGGATGCGGAACGGACGCGGCAGGTCCGGCTGCGTGCGGCGCAGGATCAGTACACCGGCACAGACCGCGGCGAAGGCGATCAGCGTGCCCATCGATGTCAGTTCACCGAGGATGTCCAGCGGGAACAGCGCCGCCAGCAGGGCGATGCCGATGCCGGTGATGACCGTATTGATATGCGGCGTGCGGTACTTCGGGTGGATCTTGGTGAACACCGGCGGCAACAGGCCGTCGCGTCCCATGATCATGAAGATGCGTGGCTGGCCGATGATCATCACCAGCACCACCGAGGACAGGCCGATCAACGCACCGATCTCCACCACCACCCGCAACCAGCCCAGCTGCGGATGCGCGGCTACGGCAGTCACTACCGGCTCATCGGTGCCCAGCAGCTGGTAGGGCACCAGGCCGGTCATGACCGCAGCCATTGCGATGTACAGCACGGTGCAGATCACCAGCGACAGCATCATGCCGATCGGCATGTCGCGCTGCGGTTTGTGTGATTCCTGCGCCGCCACCGATACCGCTTCGAAGCCGATATAGGCGAAGAACACCATCGCCGCGCCGCGCAGCACGCCTTCCATGCCGTACTTGCCGGGCCCTTCGTTGGCCGGGATGAACGGGGTCCAGTTGCTGGTGTCCACGTATTTCCAGCCGACCACGATCACCAGCACGATCAGGCCGGTCTTGAGGATGACCATGGCCATGTTCATCGCCGACGACTTGCTGATGCCGACGTAGCACAGCCAGGTCAGCAGCAGCACCAGGATCGCGGCGGGGACGTTGGCGATGGCGCCGGTCGGGCGCAGCTGCGCGTCCAACGGGGCACTGACCAGCGCAGCGGGCAGATGGATGTCGAAATGGCTGAGCAGGCTGAGGAAATAGCCGGTCCAGCTGACCGCCACGGCCGAGGCGGAGACGCCGTACTCGAGCACCAGCATCCAGCCGATGAACCAGGCCGAGAGCTCGCCGAAGGTGGCGTAGGTATAGGTATAGGCGCTGCCGGAGACCGGCACCATCGCCGCGAACTCGGCATAGGCCAGGGCGCAGAAGGCGCAGCAGATCGCGGCCAGCACGAACGACAGCATGATGGCCGGGCCGGCGTGGTTGGCGGCGGCCTGGCCGGTGATGACGAAGATGCCGCCGCCGATCACCGCGCCGATGCCCAGGGCGGTCAGGCCCCAGGGGCCGAGGTGGCGACGCAGGCTCAGGCCGTTGGCGTCTTCGTGGGCGGCGTGCGGGTGCTTGGTGGCCCACAGTTGCTTGAACATGTGTGGTGGTCTTGTGCGGTGCGCCCCGTGAACGGGCGCGGGCGGAAATGCTTGCGGATATCGACGGGCCGGCGCAGGGGCCAGCCCGTCGGGAGGATCAGGGCGACTTGGCCAGCTTGCTGTGGCGCATGCCGTAGCCGAAGTAGATCAGCAGGCCCAGCACGGTCCAGCCCACGAACAGGTGCCAGTGCACCACGAACGCCTGCCAGAACAGGAACAGGCACGACAGCGCGCCCAGCGGGCAGATCACCCACACCAGCGGCACGCGGAACGGGCGGTGCAGCTCCGGGCGGGTGTAGCGCAGGATCAGCACGCCCACGCAGACCGTGGCGAAGGCAAGCAGGGTACCCATCGACACCAGCTCGCCGAGCACGTTCAGCGGCACCAGGCCGGCCAGCGAGGCGGCGATCACGCCGACCACGATCGTGGCCCAGTACGGCGTGCGGAAGCGCTTGTGTACCTTGCCGAATACCTTCGGCAGCAGGCCATCGCGCGAGATGGTGTAGGCGATGCGGGTCTGGCCCATCATCATCACCAGCACCACTGAGGACAGGCCGGCGATCGCGCCGATTTCCACGGCGGTCTTCAGCCAGGACAGGCTCGGGTAGGCTTCCAGTGCGGTGGCCACCGGCTTGTCGGTGCCCAGCAGGTGGTACGGCAGCATGCCGGTCAGCACCGCGCAGACGATGATGTAGACGATGGTGCAGACCGCCAGCGAGCCGAGCAGGCCGATCGGCATGTTGCGCTGCGGGTCCTTGGTCTCACCGGCGGCGGTGGAGACCGCATCGAAGCCGATGTAGGCGAAGAACACGATGGTGGCCGCGCGGAACACGCCACTCCAGCCGAACTCGCCGGACACGCCGGTGTTTTCCGGGATGAACGGGTGCCAGTTGGCCGGGTCCACGTGGGCCGCGCCGATGCCCACGAACAGGCAGATCACGAACACCTTGATGGCCACGATGATCGCGTTGACGAACGCGGACTGGGTCACGCCCACGTACAGCAGGCCGGTCACCGCTGCCACGATCAGTACCGCCGGCAGGTTGAACAGCTTGCCGGAAGCGGCGAACTCGTGCCCGTTCCAGGCAATCGGCGCCGCACTCAGCGTGTCCGGGAACGGCATGTGCAGCGTGGTGGTGATGAAGCTGATCAGGTACGCCGACCAGCCCACCGCCACCGAGGCCGAGGCGAACAGGTACTCCAGCACCAGGCACCAACCGATGAACCAGGCCATGCCCTCGCCGAGGGTGGCGTAGGAGTAGGAGTAGGCGCTGCCGGAGACCGGCATCATCGCTGCGAACTCGGCGTAGCACAGGCCCGCCAGCGCGCAGGCAATGCCGGCGAACACGAACGACAGCATCACCGCCGGGCCGGCGTGGTTGGCCGCAGCCTGGCCGGTGAGCACGAAAATACCTGCGCCGATCACCGCACCAATGCCAAGCATGATGAGGTGTTTCGCCGTGAGGGTCCGTTTCAACGTGGCTTCGCCGTCCAGGCTGCCTTCGATGGGTTCGCCGGCATCGACGTGCCCGGCCGGTTCGACCGGCTTGACCCTCAACAGAGCTTTCAGCATGCAGTACTTCCTGATGATCGGATTGGGAGGGCCGCCGGTACATTGCCAGCGGCCTGAATGGTGAAGGCCGTGCAAACGGCCCGCTGTACCTTAGCCAATGCTGAAGGCACCGCACAAGCGCAAACGCAACAATGAACGGCGATAATGGCCGGTATTTTCCCGGGTACCCCGCATTCATGAGCGAAACCACCGAATCCCTTGCCGTGCTTGACGATCGCCTGCGCCGCCTGCTGCATGACTATGCGCGCAAGGAACCTGCCCACGACGCCCTGGCTGCCGAATTCGGCACATTGATCGACGATGTGGAGGATGCGTTCCGCCGCGAGCGGCTGGCAGGCCATTTCACCGCCAGCTGCTGGCTGGTCAGCGCCGATGGCCAGCGCCTGCTGCTGACCCACCATCGCAAGCTGCAGCGCTGGCTGCAGCTGGGTGGGCATGCCGATGGTGACCGCGACCTGGCCCGGGTGGCGTTGAAGGAGGCCGAAGAGGAGTCCGGCCTGAGCGGGCTGGTGCTGGACGATCCGGCGATCTTCGATCTGGACAAGCACTGGATTCCGGAACGCAAAGACGTGCCGGGGCACTGGCACTACGACGTGCGTTTCGTGATCCGTGCGCTGGGCGGAGAGGATTTCGCGCTCAGTGAAGAGTCGCTGGAGCTGGCCTGGCGCCCGGTGGCCGAGGTCGCCAGCGATCCGCAGTCGGATGAATCGATGCAGCGCATGGCGCGCCGGTGGCTGGCGCGCTGAAAAATGCATCCACGCATGGCGTGGATCTACTGGCATTGCGACCACCTGGCCGGATATGGCGTGGGTCTACTGAGCGCGTGATCTCTTGTAGATCCACGCCATGCGTGGATGGCGTGGTGCCGAAGCATCCCGCCGGGCGTGGCCCGGCGCTACCTTGATCAATACAGGATGCGCGTGCGCAACGTGCCCGGAATCGCCGCCAGTTCGTCACGCACCGCGCTGGCCTGTTCCTCGCTGGCAGTGATGTCGATCACCACGTAACCCACCTTCGGGTCGGTGCGCAGGAACTGGCCGTCGATGTTGACGTTGTGCCGCGAGAAGATCTCGTTGACCTTGGACAGCACGCCCGGCACGTTCTGGTGGATGTGCAGCAGGCGCAGGCTGTCGGCGTGCTCGGGCAGGGTCACTTCCGGGAAGTTGACCGCCGACAGGGTGCTGCCGTTGTCGCTGTAGCGCACCAGCTTGGCGGCCACTTCGATGCCGATGTTGTCCTGCGCTTCCAGCGTGCTGCCGCCCACGTGCGGGGTCAGGATCACGTTGTCGTGGCGGGTCAGCGGTGATTCGAAGATATCGCCGTTGCCCTTCGGCTCGACCGGGAACACGTCCAGCGCCGCGCCACCGATGTGGCCGCTGGCCAGCGCAGCATCCAGCGCATCGATGTCGACCACGGTGCCGCGGGCAGCGTTGATCAGGTGCGCGCCACGGCGCATCTTCGCCAGCTCGGTGCTGCCGATCATCCACTGCGTGGACGGTGTCTCCGGCACGTGCAGGGTGACGATGTCGGCGCGCGCCAGCAGGTCATCCAGGCTGGCCGCGGCACGGGCATTGCCCAGCGACAGCTTGGTTTCCACGTCGTGGAAGATCACCTGCATGCCCAGCGATTCGGCCAGTACGCCCACCTGGGTGCCGATATGCCCGTAGCCGATGATGCCCAGCACCTTGCCGCGCACCTCATGGCTGCCGCTGGCCGACTTCGACCAGCCGCCGCGATGGCATTCGGCGTTCTTCTGCGGGATGCCACGGGTCAACATGATGGCTTCAGCGATCACCAGCTCGGCGACGCTGCGGGTGTTGGAGTAGGGCGCGTTGAATACCGGTATGCCGGCCAGCTCAGCCGCATCCAGGTCGACCTGGTTGGTGCCGATGCAGAAGCAGCCGACCGCAATCAGGCGCTTGGCCTCGGCCAGCACCTCGGCGCTGAGTTGGGTGCGCGAACGGATGCCGACGATGTGCGCCTCGGCAATCCGCGCTTTCAGTTCGTCCTCGGGCAGTGCCTTGGTGTGCGCTTCGATCTGGCTGTAGCCGGCGGCGCTGAACACCTCCACGGCGGTCTGGCTGACCCCCTCCAACAACAGTACGCGGATATCCTGCTTCGGGAACGAGGTCTTCTTCGGCGACATGGGGCGGCACGGCCAGTGGGACAGGGGCTGACCACTATGCCAGATCGCAACGCGCATGGTGCAGTGCGCAATTGGTTGCAACTGCAGCTATTGATGGCGTTGCGGGGCTGGACGCTGGCCCCTGCCGCTGGCACGCTTGCCCGTTCTTCACGCCCCGCGCTGGACCGTCATGACCGATTCCCGCATCGCCTCGTTGCAGCAGGCCTGTCCCGGCCTGAAGCTGAAGACCGACCCTGCCGACCTGGAGCACTACGGCCGCGACTGGACCCGGCGCTGGACGCCGGCGCCGCTGGCGATCGCGTTGCCGGCCACGGTGGAAGAAGTGCAGGCGGTGATGCGCTGGAGCGCGGCCGAAGGCGTGGCGGTGGTTCCATCCGGTGGTCGCACCGGTCTGTCCGGCGGCGCGGTGGCGGCCCATGGCGAGCTGGTGCTGAGCCTGGAGCGGATGAACAAGGCGCTGGACTACGACGCCGTCGACCGCACCCTGGTGGTGCAGGCGGGCATGCCGCTGGAGGCGCTGCACAACGCCGCGCTGGAGCACGGTCTGATCTACCCGGTGGATTTCGCCGCGCGCGGTTCCTGTTCGATCGGCGGCAACATCGCCACCAATGCCGGTGGCATCCGGGTGATCCGTTACGGCAATACCCGTGAATGGATCGCCGGACTGAAGGTGGTCACTGCCACGGGCGAACTGCTCGAGCTCAACAAGGGCCTGATCAAGAACTCGAGCGGCTACGACTTCCGCCAACTGCTGATTGGTTCGGAGGGCACCCTGGGCGTGATCGTCGAGGCCACGGTGAAACTTACCGACCCGCCGCCGGCCAGCAACGTGATGCTGCTTGCGCTGCCAAGCTTCGACGTGCTGATGCAGGTGTTCGCCGCCTTCCGCGCGCGACTTCAGCTGCAGGCCTTCGAATTCTTCACCGATCGTGCGCTGGAGCACGTGCTGTCCCACGGCGCGCAGGCACCATTCGATGAAGTACACCCCTATTACGTGGTGACCGAGTTCGCTGCCGGTGATGATGCGCAGGAAGCAGCGGCAATGGCCGCCTTCGAAGACTGCATGGGCAATGGCTGGGTCAGCGACGGGGTGATCAGTGCCAGCGATGCCCAGGCGGCGCAGTTGTGGCGCCTGCGCGAGGGCATCACCGAGGCGCTGGCGCGCTACAAGCCCTACAAGAACGATGTCTCGGTGCGGATCTCGTCGATGCCGGCGTTCCTGGCCGAGACCCAGGCGCTGATCGGCGATGCCTACCCGCATTTCGATGTGGTCTGGTTCGGCCATATCGGTGACGGCAACCTGCACATCAACGTGCTCAAGCCCGATGACACCAGCGATGCCGACTTCGTGACCCAGTGCGAGCACGTGACCAAGCTGCTGGCGCAGGTGCTGGCGCGCTTCAATGGCAGCATTTCGGCCGAGCACGGTATCGGCCTGGTCAAGAAGGGCTACCTCGACAGCACCCGTGGCCCGGCCGAGATCGGGCTGATGAAGGCGGTCAAGCGCGCGTTCGATCCCGAAGGGCGGCTGAATCCCGGCAAATTGTTCGACCTTTGACACGGGCAAAGACTTCACCCAGCCGTTACGCTCCACTCACCCAATCAACGAACTCCCTGACCATGATCCGTCCGCTCCTGCTGGTTGCCCTGTTGTCCCTGCCGCTGGCCGGCGTCGCTTCGAGCTTTGCCGGCACCTCGGCCGGGTCGGCGACGGGCGCCTCTTCGGGTTCCTCGGGCAGCAGCTCGGGAGACGACAAGGTGGTGCTGGCTGCGCGCGACGATGCGGCGGCTTTTGTCGCCAGCGATGGCCAGATCCGTGGTGCACGCCTGCAGGCGGCACTGGTGCACCTGCGCGAGCACGATGCAGCTGCACAGCAGCAGAGTGATATGGAACTGGCCCGCGCGCTGCTGGCGCGTTGATCCGGGCAGCATGACCTCCGCGTCATCGCTTTCTGTAGAGCCGAGCCATGCTCGGCTGAATGCCAAGCGCAGATGGGCGATCACAGCAGCCACGCATGGCGTGGCTCTACTGCTGACGGCTCACATCGCGCACGCGGCTGATCGCCTGCAGCTCGATCCGTCCGGTCTCGATCCGGCACAGCAGCAGCTCGCCAGCCAGACCTTGGCCGACGTGCAGTCACTGCTGCCGGAAGGCCTGCTGGCTGCATTGCCGGCGCAGGTAAGGGTGCGCTGGAGCGATGACCTGCCGGCCGATGTACATGGCCGTGCCTTCGCCGGGCGCATCGCGCTGCGCCGCGACCTGCTGGATGAAGACGTGGCCGGCGCCCGTCGTGCCCGCCGCAGCGCGCTGGTGCACGAACTGACTCATGTCGCCGACCGCAACAGTGCGCACTGGTCGCGCAGCGCCCGCTGGCGTGACCTTGCAGGTTGGCAGCGCAAGCCATGGCATCTTGGCCGCGGTGACAATGCCTTCCGCGACCGCAGCCCCGATGCCTACGAACTGACCGACCCGGCCGAGTACCTGGCGGTGAATGCCGAACACTTCGTGCTGGATGCAGAGTTCGGGTGCCGCCGCCCAGCACTGGCGCAGTGGTACCGGACGCACTTCGGTACGCCGCCATCGCTGCCTGCGCCGCACTGCACGGGCACGGTTCCGCTGCTGCAGGCCGACGCGGAAGAGGGCGCCGCTTCGCTGCTGGCACTGGACCCGGCCCGGGTGTACGCCGTGGACTATCTGTTCGCCGAAGGCAGTGCGCAGCCGATGAGCCGCTGGGGCCACAGCATGCTGCGGCTGGTGATCTGCCGTCCCGGCCGCGCACCGGGGCCGGACTGCAGGCTGGACCTGGAGCATCACCGGGTGCTGTCCTTCCGCGCCTTCGTCGGCGACGTGCAGATTTCCAACTGGCGCGGCCTGACCGGTGGCTATCCTTCGCGCCTGTTCGTGCTGCCGCTGCAGCAGGTGGTGGACGAGTACACCAAGGTCGAGCTGCGCGGATTGGCCTCGCTGCCGCTGCAGCTGGACCGCAGCGAAATCGCCAGCCTGCTCGAGCGCACTGCACAGGTGCACTGGAGCTATGACGGCCGCTACTACTTCGTCAGCAACAACTGCGCGGTGGAGACGGCGAAGCTGTTGCAGGCCGGTGTTCCGCGTCTGGGCGAAGCCGGCCTGGCGCAGCTGAGTCCGCGCGGACTGCGCCGCCGGCTGGCGCGGCTGCATGCCCTGGACGAGCAGGTGCTGGCCGATCCCGCGCAGGCCCAGGCGCAGGGCTACTACTTTGCGTCTGCGCGCGACCACTACCAGCAGTTGTTCTCGGTTGCCGCAGCGCAGATGGCGTTGCCGGCGCGCGATGTGCGCGCTTGGCTGGCGCTGCCGGCGCAACAGCGCGCACCGTGGTTGCTGCGCGGTGATGTACGTGCCAGTGCCGGCCTGCTGCTGCTGGAACAGGCGGCGCAGCGGCGCGCGGAGCTGCGCGCACGCGATGCACTGAAGCGGCGGTTGCTGGCCTACCCGGACAGCAGTGCCACCCGTTCGCTGCGTGCATTGTTGGAACAGAGCGGCCAGTGGTTGCGCCCGGGCCAGTTGCTGGCCGACGCTGGTTACGGCCTGCCGCAGGCGGAAGAACAGGCAGAGGTTGCACGCGCAGTGGCCGTTGCCAGCGCACAGGCCATACCCGCCTGGCAGGCACTGCGCGTGCAGTTGCGCGCGCAGTTGCCGGCGTCGCAGCGACGTGAGCTGGATGACATCGACAACAATCTGGCCGCGTTGGGTGCGCGCGTGCGTGAGCAGGCCGCCGAAGTGCCTCCTACTGGCGCGGCAGCTCGATGACGAAACGACTGCCACCGGCCGTGCCCGGAGTGCAGTAGACCTGGCCGCCGTGTGCATCGGCGATGGCCTTGACCACCGCCAGGCCAAGGCCACTGCCACCGCCCAGGCGCGATCGTGAACCGTCGCCGCGCATGAACGGATTGAAGATGTCCGCATGCAGGGCCGGATCGATACCGGGGCCTTCGTCCTCGATCGCCACCTGCACATGGGCCACGGTGTCATGCACGGCGATGCGTACCTTGCCCGGGTTGGCATAGCGGCGCGCGTTCTCCAGCAAGGCCAGCAGCGCCTGCCGCAACCGCGTCGGATCGCAATGGGCGGGGTGCTCCTCGCGGCTGGTTTCCAGCTCCAGCACGAAGCCGGCACTGCGGAAAGCGGGATCGACCAGGGTCATCACCGAATGCACTTCGGCCACCACATCGGTGCGGGCGCGGCGCACATCAAGGCGGGCATTGTCGGCCAGGCTCAGCACCCGCAGGTCCTCGATCAGCCGTGACAGGCCCTCGACCTGCGCCAGCAGGCTGCGGAACTGCGACTCATCGGGCTGGAACACGCCTTCGGCCAGGCCCTGCAGGCGGCCGCGCAGGATCGTCACCGGCGTGCGTAGTTCGTGGGCGATGGCCGCGTGCCACATCACCCGTTCGCTTTCCATGTGCTGCAGGCGGCGCGCCATCGCATTGAAGTCGTCGACCAGCGCTGCGACCTCGCCGGGAGAGTTGGCCTCGGCCGTGGCGCGCGCGCCGAGATCGCCGCCCGCCAGCGCACGCACGCTGTCCACCAGTGAGTTGAGCGGCGACAGGATGCGGTGCGCCAGGCGGAACGAGGCGGCGATCGCCAGCGCCAGGCCGGTCAGGATCACCCCGACCATCCACGCCAGCTCCGGTCCCGTCGGCAGCCAGCCTTCCGGCTGTTCGGCGCTGGCCGGGAAGAATTCGATCAGCACGGCATACAGCAACCACGAAGAGAGGATCACCATCACGATGACGCCGACGACCATCAGCGACATCGACACGATGATGTGCCGGCTGAGCCCGGAGCGGCGCATCAGCGGTCGGCCATCAGTCGGTAGCCGACTCCGCGCACGCTGGCCGGAATCTGGGTGAGGCCCACTTCGTCCAGTTTGCGCCGCAGCTTGCTGACATGGCTGTCCACGGTGCGTTCCAGCGCTTCGCTTTCCGGCAGGCATTCGTGCATCAGCTCGCTGCGGCTGAAGATCCGTGACGGCGCCAATGCCATGCAATGCAGCAGCTTGAACTCGGTCAGGGTCAACAGCAGCTCGTGGCTGTAGCCGTCGCCTTCCACATGCACTGCGTGGGTGGCGGTGTCGATCAGCAATGGGCCGACGCGCAGGGCACTGGGCGCATCCGCCCGCGAACTGCGCAGCGTACGCCGCAGTACTGCGCGAACGCGCGCCGCCACCTCGGCGGGGTTGAACGGTTTGACTACATAGTCATCGGCGCCCATCCGCAGTGCGGTCAGCTTGTCCAGATCCTGGTCCAGCGCGGTCAGCATGATGACCGGCGTTTCGCCGCGCTGGCGCAGCTGGGTCAGCACGCTCCAGCCATCCAGGCGCGGCAGCTGCACGTCCAGCAGTACAAGATCCGGGCGCATGCTGCGATGCATGTCCAAGGCAATCTGGCCATCGGTCGCACGCAGGGTACGCAGGCCCTCGCGTTCAAGGTAGGCGGCTAGGATGTCGGCGATCTCGGCTTCGTCCTCGACGATCAGGACCAGCGCCGCGAGGGCAGGGGAGGCATGCATGGCAAGGCGAGGCCGGAAGGTGCTTGCCCTCCATCGTATCTCCACAGTTCCTCCATCGAAACCCCATCATCGCCACGCACACTGCGCGCTTCATGATTCGTCAGCCGCGTCTGCGGCACTGTGCACAGCAATGAGAACCTTCAGGACTCCGGTCGCGCTGGTCGCGGCCTTCGCCTTGGCCATGACGGCCTGCTCCCGCCCCGAACCCACCGTCGAAGCCGTGCCGCGTGTCAGCGTGGTCACCGTCGGCCCGCAGGTGGTGCAGCGCGATGATGAACTGCCCGGTCGGGTGGCAGCGGTGCGCACCGCGCAGATCCGTGCGCAGGTCGGCGGCATCGTGCAGCGCCGGATGTTCGAGCAGGGTGCGGAGGTGCATGCTGGGCAGCCGCTGTTCCAGATCGACCCGGCGGCATTCCGCGCCGACGTCGATTCGGCGCTGGCGGCCCTGCAGCGCAGCGAGGCCGCCCTCGGCCGCAGTCGCGTGCAGTCACATCGGCTGCAGGCACTGGCCGCCGCGCAGGCGGTCAGCCAGCAGCATCGCGATGATGCCAGCGCCGAGCACGAGCAGGCCCGCGCAGCGGTCAACGAGGCACGCGCGATCCTGGCGCGTCGCCAGCTCGACCTGCGCTATGCGACGGTCAGCGCACCGATCGATGGGCGCATCGACCAGGCATTGGTGACCGAAGGCGCACTGGTCGGCGTCGCCGATGCCGAGCCGATGGCGGTGGTGCAGCAGATCGACCAGGTCTACGTGGACGTGCGCCAGCCGGCATCGCAGCTGCAGTCCTTGCGGCGCGGTGCGGTGGACGGCGAGCTGCCGGTGACGATCATCGGCGCGGCGGGTACACCGCTGCCCGAGCGCGGCCGGTTGCTGTTCTCCGGTGTCAATGTCGATGCACGCACCGGCGATGTGATCCTGCGCATCCTGGTCGACAACCCTGAGCGGCAGCTGTTGCCGGGCATGTACGTGCGGGCCCGGGTGCCACGCGGTGCGCCGGCCAGCGCGCTGTTGCTGCCACAGCAGGCGGTGCTGCGCAGCGCCGGTGGCCAGGCCTATGCCTGGGTCATCGCCGCCGATGGCAAAGCAGTGATCCGCACGCTGGAGGTGGACGGCAGCGTCAACCGGCAATGGCTGGTGCGGCGGGGCCTGAAGGCGGGCGAGAAGGTCGTGGTGGAAGGTCAGGAGCGCTTGCAGGAAGGCGTGCTGGTCGACCCGCGCGACTGGCAGGTCCCCGTTGCCAGTGCCAGTGCACCGCCGACATCCGCAAGCCAGGGCTGAGCCCTTCCAGGAACCTACGACATGGCTCGTTTCTTCATCGATCGCCCGGTATTTGCCTGGGTGCTGGCGATCTTCGTCATCCTGGCCGGCGTGCTGGCCATTCCGCGGCTGGCGGTCGAGCGCTACCCGGCGGTCGCGCCGCCCAGCGTCAGCATCTATGCCAGCTATCCCGGCGCCAGCCCGCAGACGTTGAATGATGCGGTGGTCGGGCTGATCGAGCGTGAGCTGTCCAGCGTCAAGCACCTGCTGTACTTCGAATCGTCGGTGGACACCTCCGGTGAAGCGTCGATCACCGCCACCTTCAAGCCCGGTACCGATCCCGAGCTGGCACAAGTGGACGTGCAGAACCGGATCAAGGCGATCGAGCCGCGCCTGCCACGCAGCGTGCGCCAGAACGGCCTGTTCGTGGAGGCTGCCGACTCCGGGTTCCTGATGCTGGTGGGCCTGCGCTCACCGGATGGCAGTGTCAGCGAAGCGGCGCTGGGCGATTTCATGGCGCGCAACATCATCGAAGAGCTGCGGCGCATCGACGGCGTCGGCCGCGTGCAGTTGTTCGGTGCCGAACAGGCGATGCGGATCTGGCTGGACCCGACCCGCCTGACCGGCTACGGCCTGACCATGGGCGATGTGGCCAGCGCGATCGAGCAGCAGAACCTGGAAATCTCGCCGGGCCGCATCGGCGATTCGCCCGGCGTCCCCGGCCAGCGCATCACCGTGCCGTTGAGTGCCGAAGGCCAGCTGTCCACGCCCGAGCAGTTTGCAGCGATCGTGCTGCGCGCCGGTGCCGATGGTTCGCGGGTGCTGCTGGGTGATGTCGCCCGGGTCGAGCTGGGTGCGCAGAGTTATGCCTGGGGCACGCGCGAAGATGGCTATCCGGCGACGGCCGCCGGCGTGCAGCTGCGCCCCGGTGCGAACGCAGTGCGTACCGCCACGGCTGTGCGCGAACGCATGGCCGACCTGCAGCCGCTGCTGCCGCAGGGTGTTGAATCCAGCATTCCGTTCGATACCGCGCCCTTCGTCAAAGTCTCGATCCAGAAGGTGCTGCAGACCCTGGTCGAGGCGATGCTGTTGGTCTTCGCAGTGATGTACCTGTTCCTGCAGAACTGGCGCTACACGCTGATCCCCGCCCTGGTCGCGCCGATCGCGCTGCTGGGCACCTTCGCGGTGATGCTGGCGCTGGGCTTCTCGATCAACGTATTGACCATGTTCGGCATGGTGCTGGCGATCGGCATCATTGTTGACGATGCGATCGTGGTGGTCGAGGGCGTGGAGCGGATCATGGCCGAAGAGGGGCTGCCGCCGCGTGAGGCCACGATCAAGGCGATGCGTGAGCTGACCGGTGCGGTGATCGGCATCACCCTGGTGCTGACGGCGGTGTTCATCCCGATGGCGCTGGCGAGCGGCTCGGTCGGCGCGATCTACCGCCAGTTCAGCGTGGCGATGTCGGTGTCCATCCTGTTCTCGGCACTGCTGGCCCTGAGCCTGACCCCGGCACTCTGCGCGACGCTGCTGCGGCAGGGCACACGTGGTCATCATGGCCGCGGCGGCGTGTTCGGTGCGTTCAACCGTGGCTTCGAGCGGATGACCGGTCGTTACCAGCAGGGCGTGGCGGCGGTCCTTCGGCGCAGTGGCCGGGTGATGGGCCTGTTCGCAGCATTGCTGGTGGCACTGCTGATCGGCCTGCATTGGTTGCCGGGTGCGTTCCTGCCGGAAGAGGACCAGGGCTATTTCATGACTTCCATCCAGCTGCCGGCTGAGGCAACCGCCGAACGCACGCTGGCAGTGGTCGAGGCCTACGAACAGCATGTCGCCTCGCGGCCGGCGATCGCGTCCAACCAGGCCATCCTCGGTTACAGCTTCTCCGGTTCCGGCCCGAGCGCGGCGCTGACCTACACCATGTTGAAGGACTGGGGTGAGCGCGGCGGCAGCACCGCAGCGGACGAAGTAGAGGCGGCGCAGCAGGCGATGGCGACGGTGCCGGAAGGCGAGGTGATGAGCGTGATGCCGCCGGCCATCGACAGCCTTGGCCGATCCTCCGGGTTCTCGTTGGCGCTGCAGGCACGTACCGGGCAGGGGCAGGCCGAGTTGCGGGCCGCCCTGCAACAGCTGCTGAAACTGGCAGAGGCCAGCCCGCTGCTGGCCGAAGTGCATGCCGATGGCCTGCCTGCGGGCAGCAATGTGCGGCTGGACATCGATCGCGCCAAGGCGGAGGCGATGGGTGTGGCGTTCACCGACATCAGTGCAACGCTGTCGGCGGCGATGGGCTCGCAGTACGTCAACGATTTTCCCAATCGCGGGCGCATGCAGCAGGTGATCGTGCAGGCCGATGCGCCGCACCGGATGGAGCTGGAGGACGTGCTGAAGCTGTATGTCCGCAACAACGAAGGCGGCATGGTGGCGCTGTCCGAGCTGGTCACCGCGCAGTGGACCGAGGCGCCGCTGCAGCTGCAGCGTTACCTGGGGTTCCCGGCATTGAACCTGTCCGGCGCACCCGCCAGCGGGGTGTCCACCGGCCAGGCGATGGCCGAGATGGAGCGCCTTGCGCAGCAGCTGCCCGCGGGCTTCGCCCTGCAGTGGACCAGCCAGTCGCTGCAGGAGCGTGAGTCCGGTGCACAGGCGCCGTGGTTGCTGCTGCTGTCGATGCTGGTGGTGTTCCTGGTGCTGGCGGCGCTGTACGAGAGCTGGTCGATTCCGCTGGCGGTGATGCTGGTGGTGCCGTTGGGCCTGCTTGGCGCGGTTGCCGCGGTACTGCTGCGCGGGATGCCCAATGATGTGTTCTTCAAGGTCGGCATGATCACGGTGATCGGGCTTTCGGCGAAGAACGCGATCCTGATCGTCGAGTTCGCCCGCCAGCTGCAGCTGCAGGGGCGCGGCCTGGTCGAGGCGACCATCGAAGCGGCACGCCTGCGGCTGCGGCCGATCGTCATGACCTCGCTGGCGTTCGCGCTGGGCGTGGTGCCGCTGATGCTGGCACAGGGTGCTTCAAAGGAAACGCAACAGGCCATCGGTACCGGCGTGTTCGGCGGCATGGTCAGTGCGACCGTGTTGGCCGTGTTCTTCGTGCCGGTGTTCTATGTGGTAGTGCAGGGCGCGCAGCAGTGGCTTGCGCAGCGCCTGCGCCGACGCCGGCCGACGCCGGGAGGAAGCGTGGATGAAAAGCAGGTGGATGGAAAGCAGGAGCCCTGAGGGCCTGTACGAGGCGCAGCTGCGCGTGCTGGAGCAGCAACTGCGGGATGCACTGCTGGACGGCGACCATGGCGCAGCCACTGCGCTGCTGTCACCGGTGTTGTTCATGATGGACGGGCAGGGCGGTCGGATGCTCGACCTGCCCTGGCTGAGGGACTGGCAGCAAGGACGCCTGCAGATTATTGCGCTACAGGTGCATGCAGTTGAAACGTTGCTGTGTGGACGCTTGGCGTTGTTGTCCGGCGATGTTCAGCTGCAAGTGTACTGGCTGGGACGCGAACACGTGCAGCGCTTTCGCCTGTTGCGCGTCTGGACAAGCGCTTCCAATGCAAGCGGCGCGCAGCTGCTGTCGATGGCGGTGCTGGCAGGCTGAACACGGTCATGCAGCTTTCAGGCCCCGTTTGCGTGCAGATGGTAGGGTCCAAGGTCTCTGTAGTTTCGACAAGGAGTCGAGCCATGCGTGTAGTTTCCAGTCTGTTGGCTGCCTCCCTCGGCCTTGCGCTGAGCGCCTGTCAGCCGGCGCAGACGCCGGCCGCCAGTGGCGCAGGCGATGCGGTCGCAACGCCGGCACCGGCACCTGTGGCTGCCGCTGTTGATGGCGGCGGCAACGAAACCCTCTATCGCTGCGGCGACCTCGATGTGCGCGCGACCTTCAACGGTGAGGACGCAGCGACGGTTGTGGTTGGCGGGCGCAGTTTCGCGATGTCCTCCGAACGTGCGGCCTCCGGTGCGAAGTATGCCGACGGCAAGGGCAACAGCTTCTGGACCCGCGGCAGCGATGAAGCGCTGCTCAGCCTGAAGGGCGAAGCGGATCGTGAGTGTGCAGCGGTGGAAGCCACCGAGGGCGATGGCAGCGCCGGCAACGCCACGTTCCGTGCCACCGGCAACGAGCCGGGCTGGCTGGCCGTCGTCGACGGTGATGCACCGGGCCTGCAGGTGGACGTCGACTATGGCGAGCGCCGCTTCAACGTCGCCAAACCGACCGAGGGCGCAGATGGCTGGGTTGGCAAGGCGGCCGATGGCACCGACATCAAGTTGAGCTTCCAGCGCACCACCTGCCAGGACGGCATGAGTGGCGAGACATTCGAGGCCAAGGCGATGATGACCGTGGGTACGCGCCAGTACCACGGCTGCGGCAACTTCGGCGGCAAATAGGAAAAAGGGGACGGAGTCGCCTTTTTAGCGTCAGCCCTCGCAGGGCTTCAGATCCAGATCGAACGCAAGGTCGTAGCGACCATTGATGTCGATCAGTGCCTCGCGGATCGCGCAGTCGTTCTGGTGGCGGGCCACCAGGTCGGCGAAGATCTTCTCGCGACCCTCGCAGTACGTCGCATTGGCCTCTTCGAGTTCCCGACGGCGCTCGTCGTCGTAGGGTTCTTCGCCGGCGAAATGCTGGCAGGTGTTTTCGCGCGCGAAAAACGCCTGTACGTCGCCGGGCACCTGACAGTAGATGCGTATGTCTTCGATGCCGTACACGTCGTTGGAGACCGCGCAGCCAGCGGCAGCACGGGCCTGTTCCAGTTCCTCGTAACTCGAGGGCAGGTTGGCAGCGGACGGCTCCTCGGCCAGTTCCTGCACGGCCGCCGCGTGCGAAGCCGCTGCCGGTGCGATGGGGGCCACCTGGTCGACTGCTGCGGCCTCTGGCGTGGCATCACCAGCGCCGTTGTCCGCTGCCTGCGGCGAGCACGCCGCAAGCAGGGACAGGCAGGCGATCAGTGCCGCGCGCTCAATCGGCACGGCCGGCAAATTCGCCGGTGGCGGTGCTCACCAGCACACGCTCGCCGTTGACGATGTACTCCGGCACCATGATCTCGATGCCGGTGTTGAGCTTGGCCGGCTTCGGGCGCTTGGTGGCGGTACCGCCCTTCAGTTCCGGCGGCGTCTCGATCACTTCCAGCACCACCGAGGCCGGCAGCTGGATGGCCACCGGCTGCTCGTCGATCACCTGCACGTAGATGCCGGTCAGGCCGTCGGTGATGTAGCCAGCGTCATCGCCGATCACGTCCGCGTCCAGGGTGTAGGGGGTGTAGTCCTCGTCATCGAGGAACACGAACGCATCGCCGTCCTTGTACGAGTAGGTGGACTGACGGCGCAGCAGTTCGACTTCGACCAGGTTGTCGTCGGCATCGAAGCTGGCGTCGAGCTTGTTGCCGCCCGGCACGCTGTACATGATGAAACGGAAGCGGACGTTGCCGCCGCGACCCTGCGGCGAGCTGCGCTCGATGTCGCGGATCTGGTAGACGCCGTTGTTGAACTCGACGACGTTGCCCTTCTTGATGTCGTTGGCTTTCATGATGATGTTGGTCGTTGGGGGAGGGCGCCGTCCCGGCGCCCGGGGGGAATCACTTCGGAGCGAGCCGGGTGGCGCCGTCCAGGCGGATGGTCTCGCCGTTGATGTAGGTGTTGCCGAGGATGTGGCCGACCAGGCTGGCGAAGTCTTCCGGCTTGCCCAGGCGCGGCGGGAACGGGATCGATGCGGCCAGCGACTCCTGCACGGCTTCGGGCATGCCATCGACCATCGGTGTCCAGAACACGCCCGGCGCGATGGTGTTGACGCGGATGCCGAAGCGCGACAGCTCGCGGGCCATCGGCAGCGTCATTGCCACCACGCCCCCCTTGGAGGCGGAGTAGGCGGCCTGGCCGATCTGCCCTTCGTAGGCAGCAACGCTGGCGGTGTTGATGATGACGCCGCGCTCGCCGTCCACGCCGGCCTCGTTGTGCTGCATGCGATTGGCGGCGGCCTTGGCGACGTTGAAGCTGCCGACCAGGTTGACCATCACCGTGCCCTGGAACCCGGCCAGCGGCATCGGGCCTTCCTTGCCCAGCACGCGGCCAGCGCCAAGGATGCCGGCGCAGTTCATGGCGACATTCAGGCCGCCGAGGAAATCGAAGGCCTGGTCGATGGCCGCCGACACGGATGCTTCATCACTGACGTTGACATTGAAATAGCGGGCGTTGTCCTGCCCCAGCCCGGCAACAGCGGCCGCACCCTTGGCGTCGTTGAGGTCGAACAGGGCGACCTTGCCGCCCTGGGCAACCAGGTGCTGGGCCACGGCCAGGCCGAGGCCGGAGACGCCGCCAGTGATCACGGCACGTACGGAAGACAGCTGCATTGCACGGTCCTGCAGGTTCAAGAACCGCCGATTCTAACGGAAGCGACGGCAGCCGCCGTTGTGCACTGCGCCGCCGGCCTCAGCCCAGTTCGCGGGCGCGGCGCAGGCGACGCTCGAAGTCCGCGGCGGGCAGGCCGTGGGCGAACAGGAAGCCCTGGCCGACGGTCACCCCCAGGTCGAGCAGGCATTGCCGTTGCGGCTCGGTTTCCACGCCTTCGGCGACTACGCCCAGGCCGAGGCTGCGTGCAATCGCGCAGACCGCCTCGCAGACCGCCACATCCGAGCGGTTGCGGGGGATGCCTTCGACGAACAGCTGGCTCAGCTTCAGCCCATGGATGGGTAGCCGGCGTAGGTAGTTCAGCGCGCTGTAGCCCTCGCCGAAGTCATCGATGGTCAGCATCACCCCCATCTCGCGCAGGCGGGCGAAGGTGCGCAGGGTATCCGGCGCATCCTCGATCAGCACCCGCTCGGTGAACTCCAGCTCCAGCACGCTGCCGGGCAGGCCGAACTCGTCCAGCACCTGCCGCACCCAGCGGGCGAGATCCTCACCGACGAACTGCCGCCAGGAAACGTTGACAGCCACCCGCACCAGGCCGAGCCCGTCGTCCTGCCATTGCCGTACCTGCCGGCAGGCTTCGCGCAAGGCCCATTGGCCGATGCGCACGATGTCGCCGGTGTGCTCGGCGTGGCGGATGAACAGGTCCGGGCGCATCGGCCCCAGCTGGATGTTGTGCCAGCGCATCAACGCCTCGCAGGCGATGGTGGCGCCGCTGCGCAGGTTGACCTGTGGCTGGTAGACCAGGTGGAACTCGTCGCCATCGAGGGCCTTGTGCAGGCGGCTCTCGATCTGCAGGCGGTCATGCTGGCGCTGTGCCAGTTCCGGGGAGAACACCTGCCAGCCATTGCGGGTGCGTCGCTTGCACTCGTACATCGCGGTGTCGGCGTTCTGGATCAGCTGCTGCGGCCGGTCGCCATCACGTGGTGCACGGGCGATGCCGATGCTGGCGGTGACCGGGAACTCGTCGCTGCCCAGCTGGAACGGTGCCGAGAAGGCTGCGGTGATGCGCTCGGCCAGTTGTTCGGCCTGGTCCGGCTGGTCGCGCAGGTCACAGATCACCAGGAACTCGTCGCCACCAAAGCGTGCAAGCAGGCCTTCGGTGCCGATCGCGGTGGCGATGCGCCGGGTCGCTTCGATCAACAGTTCATCACCGGCGTTGTGGCCGAGCAGATCGTTGACCACCTTGAAACGGTCCAGGTCGATGTACAGCACGGCCACACGGTCGTGGCTGGGGCTGTCCATGCGCACGCCCAGATCGCTCAGCACCGCATCGCGGTTCATGATGCCGGTCAGCGGGTCGGTGCGGGCCTGCACGCGCAGGGTTTCCTCGGCCTGCTTGCGCTCGGTGATGTCCTGCACGGTGCCGGTGATGCGCGCGGCATCGACATCGCCGGCCGAGACCTCGCCGATCATCCGGATCCAGAACGAGTGGCCATCGCGGCGCTGGCCCTGCAGCTCCAGGCCGAAGCTGCTGCGGTGCTCGATGGTGTCGGCCAGCGCCTGCTGCAGGGCGGCGCGGTCGTCGCTGCGCAGGCAGTCCAGCAGGTCCGGCATGTCTTCCAGATCGGCTGGCTGGCCGACGATGCGCCGCGCCTCATCGGTGAGGTACAGGCGCTGCAGGCCACGATCCCACTCCCAGCCGCCGATGTGGGCCAGTGACTGCGCGCGCGCGAACAGGGTGCTGTTGCGCTTCAGTTCGGTGATGTCACTGAACATCGCATAGACATGGTCGGCCTGGTCGCAGCCGTTGCCGAACACCGGTACGTTGGTGGTGGACAGCCACAGCATGCGTCCGCGTGGGCGGTGGTACAGGCCGATGATGGTGCTGCGGATCATCCGCCCGGCCTGGAAGCAGCGGCTGGTCGGCCACTGTGACTGGGTCAGCGGATGGCCGTGTTCGTCGACAATGATCCAGGCTTCGGGATCGAGCATCGAATTCAAGCCCACGCCACCACCGGTGAGGCCGAGGATGCGGTGCGCTGCGGGATTGGCGGACAAAACGCGCAGATCACGGTCGAACAGGATCACGCCCTTGTCGATCGATTCCATCAACAGGCGATAGCGGGACTCTGCGCGCCAGCGTCCGCTCAGGTCGCGGGCGACGGCCACGATGCAGGGCTGGCCTCGGTCCTGGAAGCCGGCCGAATGCACCTCCACTGGAAAACGACTGCCGTCGCCGCGCATGTTGGTTACTTCGATGACATAGGTGTCGCCGCGGTTCAGCGCCTCCCACACCGGTTGCAGGTGGTCGCTGGGCAGGTCGGGATTGAGCAGTTCGATCGGCTGGCCGACGATGTCTTCGCGCCGGCGGTCGTAGGCAATGATGCCGGCACGATTGACGTCCAGCACCACGCCTTCGGCGCTGAGGATGCTGACCGGGTCGGGTACGGCGTCGAACAGCGCGGCATAGCGGGCCTGGGTATCCAGCTCGCGCTGCTGTGCATCGGCCAAGGCTTGCCGCACCTGGCGCAGCAGTCTGGCCTGGGCCGGCGATGGAGAAGCGGCCAACGCCGCGTCCAGAGCGGCCAGCGCGTCGTCGGTTGCGGCGGAAGCATCGCCGATGGCCGGACGGTCGCGCGGGCCGCTGTCGTTCATGTCGCCGCCAGCGCCTGCCCGACGCGGCTGGCGGTGGCACGGCCGAGCAACCCGGCCAGCCAGCGGCCGGTCTCGGCCAGCGATGGCAGGTCCACGCCGCATTCCAGGCCCAGGCCCTGCAACAGGTACACCACGTCCTCGCTGGCTACGTTGCCGCTGGCGCCCTTCGCGTACGGGCAGCCGCCGGCGCCGGATACGGCGCTGTCGACCACGCGCACGCCTTCTTCCAGGCAGGCCGCGATGTTGGCGATGGCCTGGCCATAGGTATCGTGGAAGTGCACGGCCAGTGCGCTCATCGGGATCTCGGCAGCTACTGCCTGCAGCATCGCGCGGGCCTTGCGTGGCGTACCGACGCCGATGGTGTCGCCCAGCGAGATTTCGTAACACCCCATTTGATGCAGGGCACGGGCCACACGCACGACGTCGGCCAGCGGCACCTCGCCCTGGTACGGGCAGCCGAGCACAGTGGAGACGTAGCCACGCACGCGCACACCATCAGCCGCCGCACGGCGCAGGATCGGTTCGAAACGGGCCAGCGATTCATCGATGCCAGCGTTGGTGTTGGTGCGGTTGAACGCTTCCGATGCGGCGGTGAAGACCGCGATTTCCTGCACGCCGACGGCGCGCGCACGGTCGTAGCCCTGTTCGTTCGGCACCAGTACCGGATAGGCGATGCCCGGGAGACGCTGGATGCCGGCATAGACCTCGGCCGCGTCGGCCAGTTGCGGGACCCAGCGTGGGCTGACGAAGCTGGTCGCCTCGATGGTGCGCAGGCCGGTGGCCGACAGGCGATCGATCAGGGCGATCTTGTCGGCGGTGGCCACGGCCTGCTTTTCGTTCTGCAGCCCATCGCGTGGGCCGACTTCGACGATGCGGACGAAATCGCTCATCGCGGCATCCCCACGGCAGGCGGGGCGGGACGGGCAGGGCGGATGGGATCGACTGGGGTCACGGCGGTTCCTGGGAAGCGGGGGCGGCCCGGTCTTCGCCAGGCTGCCAGATGAGATACGCAGGCGGGTCGCACAAGCGGCCACGCCTGCGCCTGGTTACGGTGGAAGGGCCTACCCGGGCAGGTGGCAGACCGCCTCGATGTTGTTGCCGTCCGGATCGATCACGAAGGCGGCGTAGTAGTCCGGGTGGTACCACGGGCGCAGGCCGGGCGCCCCGTTGTCGCGGCCACCTGCGGCCAGGGCGGCGGCATGGAACGCATCAACCTGGGCGCGTTCGCCGCAGACGAAGGCCACGTGCACACCCTGGCTGAGGGGGGCCGCATTGCCCAGCCAGAAGAACGGCTTGCCGTGTTTGCCGAAACCCACGTGGTCGTGGGCGCCGGTCTGCTCGGCACTGACCTCCATCACCACGTCGATCTGCAGCGGTGCCAGCGCCTGCAGGAAGAAGGCCTTGCTGCGCGGCAGGTCGCCACTGTTCACACCGATATGGTCCAGCATGTCAGGCCTCCGTGACCCAGTGCGGCGCGCGCTTGTCCAGGAACGCGCCCAGGCCTTCCTGGCCTTCGGCCGACACCCGCAGGCGGGCGATCAGGGCGGCATTGTCACGGTCCAGGCTGTCGCGATCATCGGCGTCGCGCACCTGCCGGACCAGCAGCTTGGCCGAGGCCGAGGCGATCGGCCCGGCCTTGTCGAGCAGGGCCAGCTGCCGCTGTACCGCCTCGTCCAGGCGTTCGGGCTCCACCAGATGGTGGATCAGGCCGATACGCAGGGCGATGTCGGCGTCGAAGTGCTCGCCGGTAGCGAACCAGCGACGGGCCTGGCGGCTGCCGATGGCCTCGATCACATAGGGCGAGATCACTGCCGGCAGCAGGCCCAAGCGGCTTTCGGTCAGGCCGAAGCGGGCGGCGCTGGTGGCGATGGCGATATCGCAGCAGGCCACCAAACCGACACCGCCACCGAAGGCGGCGCCGTGGACCCGGGCCAGGGTCGGCTTGGGCAGCTCGTCCAGGGTGCGCATCAGCCGGGCCAGGGCGAGGGCGTCCTCGCGGTTGTCCGCCTCGCTGGCCGAGGCCATGCCGCGCATCCACTGCATGTCGGCACCGGCGGAGAAGGAGGCACCGTGGCCGGCCACTACCACCGTGCGCACCGTGTCATCGTGTCCGGCCGCTTCCAGGGCTGCGGTCAGCCGGGCGATCAGGCCGGCGTCAAAGGCATTGTGCAGCTCCGGCCGGTTCAGCCAGAGGGTCAGGACAGCGCCATTGCGCTCGATCTGCAAAGCATCGTTCATGGGATTCCGGGGGTTGCTCCATACCTGTATGGATCATAGCGGGCCATTGGTCATGGGCCATGACGCGACGCGGGAATGTTAGAATCGAGAACCATTTACATCCAGCAGAGAACACGCTAGATGACGCTGTCCGAACTGCCCCTGCACGCCTCGGCCGTGGTCGATTCCGTGCAGGACCTGCATGCCAACGATGCCATCGCCCGGCGCCTGCGCGAGCTGGGCTTCGTCAAGGGTGAGGAAGTGCGCCTGGTGGCGCGAGGTCCGGTCGGCGGCGAGCCGCTGCTGGTGCAGGTCGGGTTCACCCGTTTCGCGCTGCGTATCAGTGAGGCACGGCGCGTGGTCATCGACCCGGCCAGCCAGGAGCGACGCGCATGAGCGCCACCGCAACCACCGCCCCGCTGCGCATCGCGCTGGTCGGCAATCCCAACAGCGGCAAGACCGCCCTGTTCAACCAGCTGACCGGCAGCCGGCAGAAGGTCGCCAACTACACCGGCGTCACTGTCGAGCGCAAGGAAGGCCGCCTGCGTGCGCCGTCCGGCCGCGAGTTCGCCGTGCTCGATCTGCCGGGCGCCTACAGCCTGCATCCGGCCAGCCTCGACGAGGCGATCACCCGCGACCTGTGCCGGGGCTTCTATCCGGGTGAGGCCGCGCCGGACGTTCTTCTGTGCGTGATCGACGCCACCAACCTGCGCCTGCACCTGCGTTTCGCGCTGGAACTGCGCGAGCTGGGCAAGCCGATGATCATCGCCCTGAACATGGTCGACGCTGCGCAGCGTCGCGGCATCCAGATCGACGTTGCCGCGCTGGAACGTGAGATCGGTGTGCCGGTGGTGGAAACCGTGGCGGTGCGCAAGCAGGGCGCGCGTGCGCTGGTGGAACGCCTGGACACGATGGTGCCGCACCTGGATGCGCCGCTGGCCGGTGTTGAAAAGGACGTGGATTACCACGCGCAGGTACGCGCCATCCTGGCCGCCGCCGTACGGATGCCGGCGCGGACCGCGAAGATCGACGACACGCTCGACCGCTGGCTGCTGCATCCGGTGTTCGGCCTGATCACCCTGGTCGTGGTGATGTTCCTGATCTTCCAGGCGGTGTTCGCCTGGGCGACGCCGCTGATGGATGGCATCGAGGCCGGCTTCGGCTGGCTGGGTGAACTGGCTGCCAGCGTGCTGCCGGCAGGGCCGCTGACCAGCCTGCTGACCGACGGTATCATCGCCGGCCTGGGTGGCGTGGTGGTGTTCCTGCCGCAGATCCTGATCCTGTTCGCCTTCATCCTGGCACTGGAGGAGTCCGGTTACCTGCCACGCGCCGCGTTCCTGCTGGACCGCATGATGGCGGCGGCAGGCCTGTCCGGTCGTTCGTTCATCCCGCTGCTGTCCAGCTTCGCCTGTGCGGTGCCGGGCATCATGGCCACCCGCAGCATCCAGGACCCGCGTGACCGCCTGGCCACGATCCTGGTGGCACCGCTGATGACCTGCTCGGCGCGCCTGCCGGTGTATGCGCTGCTGATCGGCGCGTTCATTCCGGCCGGCAAGATCGGTATCTTCAACCAGCAGGGCCTGGTGCTGTTCGGCCTGTACGTGGCCGGCATCCTCAGCGCGCTGGTGATGTCGTGGGTGATGAAGAAGTGGCGCCGCGACAAGAGCGAGCACCCGCTGATGCTGGAGCTGCCGTCGTACCGCATTCCGCATCCGCGCGACCTCGCCGTCGGCCTGTACGAGCGCGGCATGATCTTCCTGCGGCGCGTCGGCGGCATCATCCTGGCGCTGACCATCCTGCTGTGGTTCCTGCTGTCGTTCCCGGGCGCACCCGCCGATGCGACGATGCCGGCCATCGACTACAGCTATGCCGGCCAGATCGGCCATGCGATGACGGCGATCTTCGCGCCGCTGGGCTTCAACTGGCAGATCTGCATCGCGCTGATTCCGGGCCTTGCCGCGCGCGAAGTGGCGGTGTCCTCGCTGGCGACGGTATACGCGCTGTCGGCCGCCGATGACGATGCGGCGATCTCCGCGCTGTCGCCGGTGGTGGCTGATGGCTGGTCGCTGGCCACCGGTCTGGCCCTGCTGGTGTGGTTCATCTACGCGCCGATGTGCATCTCGACGCTGGCCACCATCAAGCGCGAGACCAACTCGTGGAAGCAGATGGGCTTTGCGGCGTTCTACCTGTTTGCTGCGGCCTATGTCGCGGCGCTGATCACCTACCAGGTGAGCGTGGCGCTGGGAGGCGGCTGATGGACGCTGGCCTGCTGATCCAGTACCTGATCATCGCGGTGGCCGTGCTGTTCAGTGCCTGGGTGGTGCTGAAGAAGCAGGCGCCCGGCACCGTGCGCAAACTGCGTGGTGCGCTGGCACTGGCGCTGCTGAAGCCGGGCCGCGCGGCCTGGCTGCAGGCGCTGGGACGGAAGATCGCGCCGCCGGCCACTGGCGGTGGCGGCGCGTGTGGCGGCTGTGACAGCTGCGGGCCGACGCCGCCGAAGCAGCACTGAGGCTGCCTTTCCTGCTTTGGTGGGTGCGAACCTTGGTGCTTTGGTGGGTGCGAACCTTGGTTCGCACGCCCTTGATCTTCATCCACGCATGGCGTGGATCTAGTGGATCTACTAGTCCCTGACCAGTCCGCCATCCACCACCAGGTTCTGCCCGGTGACCGCGCGCGCCCACGGGCTGGCGAAGAACAGCACGGCATCGGCGAACTCGGCCGGCGTGGTGACGCTGCGCAGCGGCGTGTTGGCGGCGATGTAGTCGAATACGGCTTCCGGCGTGGCGGCGCTGGCGTCGGTAGCGCGCAGCAGGCCGCCGGAGAGCATGTTGACCGTGATGCCGTGCGGGCCGAGATCCCCGGCCAGGGTGCGGGTGAGCGACAGCAGCGCGGCCTTGGCGGCGGTGTAGTCGTGGTAGGGCACCACCGGGTTCTGGAACAGGTTGGTGCCGATGTTGATGACCCGGCCGAAGCGCCGCGCCTGCATGCCGGGCAGGGTGGCCTGCACGGTGTTCAGGGCGCCGCGGACGCTGCCTTCGAACTGCGCCTGGAAAGCCGGCCAGCCGATGTCGGCGGCGCTGTCGCGGGCTTCGCCATTGAACGAGAACGCGGCCAGCGCGTTGTTGACCACGGTGGTCACGCCCTGGCCGAAGTGCGCCAGTGCGTGCTGCAGCAGGTTGTCGACCTGGGTGCGGTCGGTGACGTCGGCCTGCAGGGCGATGGCCTGGCCGCCCAGTTCGCTGGCCAGAGCGCGTGCGGCCGCTTCGCTGCGGTGATAGTTGATGACAACCCGCGCGCCCTGCGCGGCGAAGGCGCGGGCGATGTGCTGGCCGAGGCCGCGACCGGCGCCGGTGACCAGCACCAGCTGTTCGCTGATCTGCATGATGGTCAGGCAATCCATGGCAAAAGGGCATGCAGCGTAGCAGCGACAGTGCTTGCCGGACCATGCGTGCTGCCGCTAGCCTGCGTGCATGAACCAGACTCCCCTGCGATTGCTTATTCACGGCGCCTCCGGGCGCATGGGCCAGGCCCTGTTGCGGTTGGCCGCCGAACACCCTGATTCCCTGCAGATCGTCGCTGCGGTGGCCGGCCGCGCGCCGGCCCAGCGGGTGATTGATGGTGTGCCGTTCTTCGCCGCCAGCGAGTTGCCGGGGGCGCCGGTGTTCGACGTGGCGATCGATTTCAGCCTGCCGGAGGGCTTCGATGCACTGCTGGCACTGTGCGTGGAGCGCGGCGCAGGCCTGGTGTCGGGCACCACCGGTATCTCCACTGCGCAGCGGCAGGCGCTGGAGACGGCGGCGGTGAAGATCCCGCTGGTGTGGGCGTCGAACTTCAGCCTGGGCGTGGCGGTACTGGATGAGCTGGTGGAGCGCGCTGCGCAGGCGCTGGCGGGCTGGAACTGCGACATCGTCGAGTCGCACCATACACAGAAGAAGGACGCGCCCTCGGGCACGGCGCTGACCCTCGGTGCCGCAGCACAGCGGGGCGGGGCCGAGCCTCAGTACGCCAGCCTGCGCGCCGGTGACATCGTCGGCGAGCATCTGGTGCAGTTCACCGGCCTGGGCGAGCGCATCGAGCTGGTGCACCGGGCCACCAATCGCGACATCTTCGCCCGCGGGGCACTGTTTGCCGCTCGCCAGCTGCAGGGCCGGGCGGCGGGCAGCTACCGGGTACGCGACCTGCTGGAATAAGACAGGTAGTGCCGGCCGCTGGTCGGCAATCCCCTTGCCGTCGGGCATCCCGTGGTTGCCGGCCAGCGGCCGGCACTACCGGGGGCAGGGCCTGCATACGCCCCCGGATTGAAATGAATGCGCAATCGCCTGTTCATGAATGGCGATAACCGCTGGCGCGCGCGCCCCGGCACCGCTACAATTCGCACTCGCCGAATCACGAAAGCCGGACCGGTCCCAGACCGTACGTCCGCGCTTTTTTGCAACCGGATTTCCGTGAAGCGCAGGCGTGACTTCGGCACCCCCTCGGTAGCCAAAGTGAGAATTCCGTGACCCAAGCCGCAATCCTCGTCCTCGAAGACGGCACCGTATTCGAGGGCGAATCCGTAGGCGCGCCCGGCCTGTCCGTCGGTGAGGTGGTGTTCAACACCGCCATGACCGGCTACCAGGAAGTGTTGACCGACCCGTCCTACGCCCGGCAGATGGTCACGCTGACCTATCCGCACATTGGCAACACCGGCATGACCGACCAGGACAATGAAGCGTCCAGGGTGTGGTCGGCCGGCCTGATCGTGCGCGATGTGCCGCGCCGCCCCAGCAACTGGCGCAGCCAGGTGTCGCTGCAGGACTGGCTGATCCAGCGTGGCGTGGTCGCCATCGCCGGCATCGACACCCGCAAGCTGACCCGCATCCTGCGCGAGAAGGGCGCCCAGAACGGCGCGCTGATGGCTGGCGACGGCATCGATGTGGAAAAGGCACTGGAAGCGGCCCGCAAGTTCCCCGGCCTGAAGGGCATGGATCTGGCCAAGGTCGTCACCACCGACAAGTCCTACGTCTGGACCGAGGGCCAGCTGGACCTGGATGCCAATGCCTTCGTCAGCGTGCCGGCCAAGTACAAGGTCGTGGCCTACGACTTCGGCGTGAAGACCAACATCCTGCGCATGCTGGCCGAGCGCGGCTGCGAGGTCACCGTGGTGCCGGCGCAGACCCCGGCCGCCGACGTGCTGGCGCTGAAGCCGGATGGCGTGTTCCTGTCCAACGGCCCGGGTGACCCGGAGCCGTGCGACTACGCGATCGCCGCGATCAAGACCTTCATCGACGTGAAGATCCCGACCTTCGGCATCTGCCTGGGCCATCAGTTGCTGGGCCTGGCTTCGGGCGCGAAGACCATCAAGATGGGCCATGGCCACCATGGTGCGAACCACCCCGTGCAGGACCTGGACAGCGGCCGGGTGATGATCACCTCGCAGAACCACGGCTTCGCAGTGGATGAAGCGACCCTGCCGGCCACCCTGCGGGTGACCCACCGTTCGCTGTTCGACGGCACCAACCAGGGCATCGCCCGCACCGACGTGCCGGCCTTCTCGTTCCAGGGCCACCCGGAAGCGTCGCCGGGCCCGACCGATGTGGGCCCGTTGTTCGACCGTTTCGTGGCGCTGATGGACCAGGCCAAGGCGTGATCAGTACGCCGCCGGTTCGCCGGTGGCGTCGCGATGGACCGTAAGCCTCCGCATCGCGGCTGCCCCTGGCGCGGCGCTGCGGATCAAGATTCCTGATCGACAGCGTGCGATCACCCCCCTTGTCACGCTGTACTGACTTAGAGAAGAAAATGCCCAAGCGCACTGACCTCAAGACCATCCTCATCATCGGTGCCGGCCCGATCGTCATCGGCCAGGCCTGCGAGTTCGATTACTCCGGCGCCCAGGCCTGCAAGGCCCTGCGTGACGAGGGCTACCGCGTGGTGCTGGTCAACAGCAACCCGGCCACGATCATGACCGACCCGGAGATGGCCGACGCCGTCTACATCGAGCCGATCAACTGGCAGACGGTCGAGAAGATCATCGCCAAGGAAAAGCCTGACGCGCTGCTGCCGACCATGGGTGGCCAGACCGCGCTGAACTGCGCGCTGGACCTGGCCGACAACGGCGTGCTGGAGAAGTACAACGTCGAGCTGATCGGCGCCAAGCGCGAAGCCATCATGATGGCCGAAGACCGCGAGCTGTTCCGCGTGGCGATGAGCGAGATCGGCCTGGAGTGCCCGACCGCTGCCGTTGCCCATACCCTGGACGAAGCGCTGGAGATCCAGACCCGCGTCGGCTATCCGACCATCATCCGCCCCAGCTTCACCTTGGGCGGCAGTGGCGGCGGCATCGCCTACAACCGCGAAGAGCTGATCGAGATCGTCAACCGCGGCCTGGAACTGTCGCCGACCACCGAAGTGCTGGTCGAAGAGTCGGTGCTGGGTTGGAAGGAATTCGAGATGGAAGTGGTCCGCGATACCGCGGACAACTGCATCATCGTCTGTTCGATCGAGAATCTGGACCCGATGGGCGTGCACACCGGTGACTCGATCACCGTGGCCCCGGCGCAGACCCTGACCGACAAGGAATACCAGCGCCTGCGCGATGCCTCCATCGCCGTGCTGCGCAAGATCGGCGTGGATACCGGTGGTTCGAACGTGCAGTTCGGCATCAACCCGGACACCGGCCGCGTAGTGGTGATCGAGATGAACCCGCGCGTGTCGCGTTCCTCGGCGCTGGCCTCCAAGGCCACTGGCTTCCCGATCGCCAAGGTCGCCGCCAAGCTGGCCGTGGGCTACACCCTGGACGAACTGAAGAACGAGATCACCGGCGGCCTGACCCCGGCATCGTTCGAGCCGTCCATCGACTACGTCGTCACCAAGATCCCGCGTTTCGCCTTCGAGAAGTTCCCGGCTGCCGATGCGCGCCTGACCACCCAGATGAAGTCGGTGGGCGAGGTGATGGCAATGGGCCGCACCTTCCAGGAATCGATGCAGAAGGCCCTGCGTGGCCTGGAAACCGGCAAGGTCGGCTTCGACCCGACCGGCCTGGACCTGAGCAACGAAGACGATCTGCAGACCCTGCGTCGCGAGCTGAAGGCGCCGGGTCCGGAGCGTCTGTTCTTCGTCGCCGATGCGTTCCGCGCCGGCATGAGCGTGGAGGACATCTTCAAGCTGTCCTACATCGATCCGTGGTTCCTGGACCAGATCGAAGAAATCATCGCTGCCGAGACCCAGGTCGCCGCCGATGGCATCGACGCACTGGACGCGGCGCGCCTGCGCAAGCTCAAGCGCGCCGGCTTCTCCGATGCCCGCCTGGCCCAGCTGACCGGCACCAACGAAGCGGCCGTGCGTGCGCTGCGTCGCGCGCACAAGGTGCGCCCGGTGTACAAGCGCGTGGATTCCTGTGCCGCCGAGTTCTCCACCGGCACCGCCTACCTGTACTCGACCTATGAAGACGAGTGCGAAGCCGTGCCGAGCAACCGCGACAAGATCATGATCCTCGGCGGTGGCCCGAACCGCATCGGCCAGGGCATCGAGTTCGACTACTGCTGCGTGCACGCGGCACTGGCGCTGCGCGAGGATGGCTATGAAACGATCATGGTCAACTGCAATCCGGAAACCGTGTCGACCGACTACGACACCTCTGACCGCCTGTACTTCGAACCGCTGACCCTGGAAGACGTGCTGGAAATCGTCGAGCTGGAGCAGCCGAAGGGCGTGATCGTGCAGTACGGCGGCCAGACCCCGCTGAAGCTGGCACGCGCGCTGGAAGCCAATGGCGTGCCGGTGATCGGCACCAGCCCGGATTCGATCGACCTGGCCGAAGACCGCGAGCGCTTCCAGCAGCTGGTGGACCAGCTGGGCCTGAAGCAGCCGCCGAACCGCATTGCCCGCAACGACCAGGAAGCCCTGCTGCTGGCCCGCGAGATCGGCTACCCGCTGGTGGTGCGCCCGAGCTACGTGCTGGGTGGCCGCGCGATGGAAATCGTCTACGGCGAATCCGACCTGGCCCGCTACGTGCGCGATGCGGTGAAGGTGTCCAACGATTCGCCGGTGCTGCTGGACCGCTTCCTCGACAACGCCGTCGAGTGCGACGTGGACATCATCGCCGACGCCCAGGGCAACGTCCTGATCGGTGGCGTGATGGAACACATCGAAGAAGCCGGCGTGCACTCGGGCGATTCCTCCTGTTCGCTGCCGCCGTACTCGCTGTCGGCGCAAACCCAGGCAGAGCTGCGTCGCCAGGTGATCGAGCTGGCCAAGGCCCTGAACGTGGTGGGCCTGATGAACACCCAGTTCGCGATCCAGACCGACGAGGAAGGCAACGACACCATCTTCCTGCTGGAAGTGAACCCGCGTGCCTCGCGCACCGTGCCGTTCGTGTCCAAGGCCACCGGCATGCCGCTGGCCAAGATCGCGGCCCGCTGCATGGCTGGCAAGACCTTGGAAGAGCAGGGTGCCACCAAGGAAATCGTGCCGGACTACTACTCGGTGAAGGAGGCGATCTTCCCGTTCGCCAAGTTCCAGGGCGTCGACCCGATCCTTGGGCCGGAGATGCGCTCCACCGGTGAAGTGATGGGCGTGGGCCGTACCTTCAACGCCGCCTTCGCACGCGCGCAGGAAGCGGGTGGCATCAAGGCGCCGCCGGTGGGCAAGGCCTTCGTGTCGGTGCGCGACCCGGACAAGAAGCGCGTGTTGCCGGTGGCCAAGGCCCTGCTGGCACGTGGCTACAGCCTGGTTGCCACCCGTGGCACCGCAGCGTGGCTGCAGCAGCACGGCATGGATTGCGAGATCATCAACAAGGTGGTCGAGGGTCGCCCGCACATCGTCGATTCGATCAAGAACGGCGAGATCGTCTATATCGTCAACACGACCGAGGGCCGTGCAGCGATCAACGACTCGTTCTCGATCCGTCGCGAGGCGCTGCAGCACCGCGTCACCTATTCGACCACCATTGCCGGCGCCAAGGCGCTGGTGGATTCACTGGAATTCCGCGGTACCGGCCCGGTCTGGTCGCTGCAGGAACTGCACAAGGAGTTGAACGCATGAGAGCACCCATCACGATGAAAGGCGCGCAGCGACTGCGCGATGAACTGGATCACCTGAAGTCGGTCAAGCGCCCGAAGGTGATTGCCGCGATCGCCGAAGCGCGCGAGCATGGCGACCTGAAGGAGAATGCCGAGTACCACGCCGCGCGCGAGGAACAGGGCTTCATCGAAGGCCGCATCAAGCAGCTGGAAGGCGAGCTGTCGCACGCCGAGATCATCGACGTGAGCAAGCTCAATGCAGGCTCCAAGGTGGTGTTCGGCGCCAGCGTGACCCTGGCCGACGTGGAATCGGACGAAGAGAAGAAGTACCAGATCGTTGGTGATCTGGAAGCGGACATCAAACTGGGCCTGATCGCCATTTCCTCGCCGGTCGCCCGCGCGATGATCGGCAAGCTGGAGGGTGACTCGATCGTGATCGATGCGCCGGCCGGCCAGCGCGAGTACGAGATCGTCAGCGTCAGCTACCAGGACTGATCCGTGGCGACGGCGACCCTGCTGTTGCCGGCACGCAGCCGCTTTGCGGTGGCTGCACTGCCGGATGACGTGGCGCGTGCCCTGGGCCGTGCCACCACCTCGCAGGGCGACGCCGGTGAACGCGCGCAGCTGCTGCGCCACTTCACGGTCGCCGCGCCGCACTGGCCGGTAGCCGCGTTGACCCGCCAGCGTGACGTCGGCGATGCCGCCGGCGCCTGCTGGCTGCGTGCCGATCCGGCCTGCATGGTGCCGGACATGCATGGCGCGCGCATGATGGGCCACGGCGAAACGCTGCAGCCCAGCCTGGCCGATACGTTGGCCCTGCTGCCCGTGTTGCAGCCGCTGTTTGCGGATGCAGGCTTCGTGCTGGATGCACCCGACCCTTCGCGCTGGTACCTGCGGCTGCCTATCGGTACCGAGCTGCCGGAGTTCGACGGCCCTGATGAAGTGCTCGGTGATGATCTGTTCTCGCATCTACCTGAGGGCGAGGCGGGCCGCCGCTGGCGTGCATTGATGACGGAAGCGCAGGTGCTGCTGCACACCCATTCGTGGAACCAGCAGCGCGCCGCACAGGGGCAGCAGCCGATCAATTCGCTGTGGTTCTGGGGCGGTGGCGTGATGCCGGTATCGGTAGCCACGCCGCATGCGCAGGTGCGCAGCCGCGATGCGCTGCTGCAGGGCCTGGCCCAGGCCGCAGGCGTCGCGGTGGATGGTGAACAGTCGGTCGATGCACTGGTCGACCTGCGCCAGCTGCGCTCGCTGCAGCAACTGGGCAACGATGCGATCCGGCCGCTGTTGGCAGCGCTCAAGCGTGGCGAGCTGCAACGGCTGGTGCTGGATTTCGAGGACGGCCTGCAGTTCCAGCTGGACAAGGGGCAGCGCTGGCAGTTCTGGAAGAAGCCGCGGCAGCTTCACGACGCTTGAAAGAAGCGGTATCGCCGGGCCATGCCCGGCGGATGCGCTATCGAACATCGGTGACATAGGTCGGCAACTGCCAGTGCCTGCGGCTCGGGCCGGTGCAGTAGTGACCGACAAACTCCGCGCTCAGGCTCAGACGGGTTCCATCCCACGCCCAATGCCGGCTCGTACCGCAGGCATCCGAACCGGCCACGAACCCTTCTTCAAGGAACACGGCATGCGGGTAGAGCGGAAACAGCGGGGTCCGGGCGATCAGCGTGGGTGCGAAGGGGGGACGGTCGCGGATCAGCCACGTACCCGCGGACACGATGTAGCGGCCGGTTGCACAGCTCAACATGGCAAGTACATGGGTGGCATCCACCCGTTCGATGCGTAGTTGGCGCGACGACATCCGTCCGCAGGCGTCCCGCGCGGCGGCCACCGGTTGCAGTTGCTGAAGCAGCTCTGCCCGCTCAGCCAGCTGCCCATCGTCTTCATGTGCTTCGACCAGCAGGGGCGGTGCCTTCAGGGGTGGCGCGGCTACCGCGGCCGGCACCTTGGATTCCGGCTGTGCGCCCTTGCGCACCAGTGCGCCTGGGGTATCCAGCCGACCTTGTGCCTCGTCCATCTTCAGCAGCAACGTGCGAATGCCGCGATCTGACAGTGGCCACGCGTGGCCTGAAGCGTCGCTCATCTCGATGCGCCTGCCAGCCAGCAGTGCATCGATCGTCGCTGTCACATAGTGGGCGGGCAGCTCCAGGCCAAGGTCGAGCGCGTCGCTGTGGCCAATGGCGCCGAGGTCCCTTCCGTCCACGCGCAGTCGCAACGTCCCTTCGGGTGCCACCGCCACAGGGGTACGCGGCGCGTCCTCGGCGCCCTCGGCCATTGACAGCCGTGCGGTGACCGCGGTCTGCGGCCCGCCGGCACGTTCGAGCAGCACGCTCAGCATCAGCGGTGCCAATGGACCGTAGACTGCCAGCCGGCAGGTGCGCGTGTTGTCGCAGGCCAGCACCCCGTCACCCTCGACGAACGATGTGCCAAGCGGTTCAGCGGCCGAGGCAATCGACGCCAGAGTGAGGGAGGCCAGCAGCAGCGGCGTGCGTAACAGTGAAGATGCGCGCACTCAACGAACCTCGCTGACCAGCGTCGGCAGCGTCCAGTGCCCGCCCGGCATGCCACGGCACAAGCCGGTACTGAAGGCACTGCTGGGCTGGAATCTGCGGCCATCCCAGGCCCAGTCCGAGCCGGAAACGCAGTCGCCGATGCCGCGGCCCTTGTAGCGTGCGTACAGCGTGCGCTCGACGCGCGAGAAGCCCTCCGCTTCCAGCGTCACCGTCTGCGGGGCGTAAGGGGGCTGGTCGCGTGCGATCCAGAAACCATTGCTGTAGTTGTACGCACCCATCTGGCACAGCGCCTGCACCAGCACATGGCTGTCGTCCAGTCGCTCGATCACCATCTCCGGGGTTCCCTTGTACTCGATCAGGCGCGGGCAGTCGTCGCTGTCGCCGAGCGTGGCAATCAACGCGTCGCGCAGCGCTTCGCTGCTGCCCAATGCGCTATCTTCGGCGCGTGGGGCCGTCAGCGCCGCGCTCACGATCACAGGCTTGACGCGCGCAGGCGGCACGCTCGCTTCGGCACGCGTCCCACGCCGTATCAGGGCGCCGGGCGTGCCCACGCGCCCTTGTGCCTCGTCCATTTTCAACAGTACGGCGGCGGCACCACGATCGGAGATCGGCCAGCGCGTGCCCCTGCTGTCGATCACCTCGATGCGTGCCTGGCCGGGCAGGGCGGCGAGCAGGGCTGCAACCTGCGCCGGTCGCAGCGTCACGGCTTCGTCGGCCCCGGTGTCCTGCACAGTGCCCAGATCGCGGCCATTCACCTGCAGGCGCATCGCGCCTTCAGGCATCGCACTTTCGCCATCCTCACCGACCCGCAGCCGCGCCTTCACTGCCGTACCGGGACCACCGGCACGTTCCAGCATCAGGCCCATCAGGCTGTCTGCGTTCTCCGGGCCATAGCCGGCGGCGCGGCAGGTGCCGGTGTTGTCGCAGGCCAGGAACCAGTCGTGGTGTACGAACTCGATACCGGGTTCCAGCGGCGTGTTTCCGGCGTCGGAAGCAAGGGGCAGCAACAGGCTGGCTAGCAGTGCGGACAGCGGGCGATACATGGCGGATTCCGATTCAGAAGCGAACAAGCATGGGCGATCAGCACGCCTGCGCCAAGCCCGCGCAGAGCCTGACACGCCGAGCGGGGTATCATGCGCGGGTCTTCCGTAACCCGGCGATGCCGATGTCCCTTGCCGCCGATGCTGCGCCGCTGTGCTCTGATTCGCCGATGATCCGCCGCCGCGATGCGGTCGCGCCCGGTAGCTGGCCGGATGGCACGCTGCCACTGTTGGCGCGTCTGTACGCCGCACGCGGTGCGCACACCCCGGAGCTTGCGCTGCCCAAGTTGGGCAACCTGCACGCCCCCGAACTGTTGACCGGCATCGACGCGGCGGTGGATCTGCTGGTGCAGGCCATTGCTGCGGACAAGCGGATCCTGGTGGTCGGTGATTTCGACTGCGACGGCGCAACCGCCTGCGCGGTCGGTGTGCGTGGTCTGCGCATGCTCGGTGCGCAGCATGTCTTTCACGCAGTGCCCAACCGAATGGTGCACGGCTACGGTCTGTCGCCATCGCTGGTGGACGAACTGGCTGCGCTGCAGCCGGATCTGCTGGTCACCGTCGATCACGGCATCGCCTGCCATGCCGGTGTGACTGCGGCCAAGGCGCGTGGCTGGCAGGTGCTGGTGACCGATCACCATCTGCCCGGTCCGCAGCTGCCACCGGCCGATGTCATCGTCGACCCCAATCTGGACGGCGACGCCTTCCCCAGCAAGTCGCTGGCCGGCGTCGGCGTGATCTTCTATGTGCTGATGGCGCTGCGCCGGCAGATGCGCGAAGCGGGAGTGTTTGCCGATGGCAAGGGGCCGGACCTGACCACCTTGCTGGATCTGGTGGCGGTGGGCACCGTGGCCGACCTTGTTGCGCTGGATGCCAACAACCGCGCCCTGGTCAGTGCGGGTCTGCGCCGGCTGCGCAACGGCCAGGGCTGCGCCGGCCTGAAGGCATTGATCGAGGCCAGCGGCCGCGACGCCGCACGCCTGACCGCTACCGACATCGGCTTCGGGCTCGGCCCACGCTTGAACGCGGCCGGTCGGCTGGAAGACATGGCACTGGGTATCGCGCTGCTGCTCACCGAAGATCCACGGCAGGCCCGTGACATCGCGCAGACGCTGGAACAGATCAACGCCGAGCGGCGTGCGGTGCAGCAGTCGATGACCGATGACGCCGAACAGGCGCTGTCGCGGGTGGTGCTCGATACCGCTGGGCAGCGACCGGTGGCGGCTTGCCTGTTCGATGCCGATTGGCACCCCGGTGTGGTGGGCCTGGTCGCATCGAAGATGAAGGATCGCCTGCACCGTCCGGTGATCGCGTTCGCGCCGGCCGAGCCGGGCGCCGACACCCTGCGCGGTTCAGCGCGTTCGATCGCAGGCCTGCATATCCGTGATGCGCTGGCGCTGGTCGATGCACGCCATCCCGGCTTGATCGAGCGCTTCGGTGGTCACGCAATGGCTGCGGGCCTGAGCATGCGACTGGATCATCTGGCCGACTTCGAAGCCGCTTTCGTCGCCACCGTGCTGGAAATGCTCGACCCGGCTGCACTGCAGCAGCAGGTGCTCAGTGACGGCGAACTGGCAGCGGACGAGCTTGATCATCGCCATGCCGATGCCCTGCGCCTGGCGGGGCCATGGGGACAAGGCTTCCCCGAGCCGCTGTTCGACGGCCACTTCGAAGTGGCCAACTGGCGCGTACTGAAGGAGCGGCATCTGAAACTGGAGCTGCGCCTGCCCGGCGTTCCGGGCATGATCAACGCGATCCATTTCGGTGGCTGGCACGGCAATGCACCCGGCAAGCATGTCCACCTGGCCTATCGCCTGGCCTGCGATGACTATCGCGGTGGCGCAGCGATCCAGCTGATCGTCGAGCACTGCCTGCCCGCATGAAGAAAGGGTGCGTCAGCGGACCTCGCTTACCCGCGTCGGCAGCTCCCAGGTTCCACCGGGTACGCCACGGCACAGGCCGCCGCTGATCGCCGAGGTCGCGACGAAGCGCGTGCCATCCCAGGTCCACGTTTCATCCGACACGCAGTCGGCCAGGCCACGGCCCTTGTGCGAGGCGACAATCTGCCCGTCGCCGTAGTCGATCGCGTCGCTGGTCACCCACTGCGGCTGGTAGGGCGCTTTCTCACCGATGACCCAGTAGCCATCGCCGGTGTTGTAGGCGGTGCGCCAGCAGGGAACGTTGACCAGCAGATGCTTGGCATCCAGACGTTGGATCTGCAGCGGCGAATTGCTGATCGGAAGATCCGGGTCGGCGTCCAGCAGGCCTTCGCAGCTGGGTTCTTTCAGGGTGGCGCGCAGCGCTGCACGCAGCGCCGGTGAAGCGGCCAGCTTGGCAAACGCCGGGTCGTCCGGTGGCGTCGACAAGGTCGGCGCCTTGCGCACCACGGGTTTGGCGACGGCGGCCGGCACGCTGCTTTCGGCGGCAGTACCCTTGCGCATCACCGCGCCCGGCGTACCCACGCGGCCCTGGAACTCGTCGCTCTTCAACAGCACTGCTGCTGCACCCTTGTCCGACAGTGGCCACGCATGGCCGGCCGCATCGACAACCGTGATGCCGCCATCGCGCACCAGCGCCGACAGCACTGCGGCGGTCTGCGTCGGGCTCAGCGCATAAATGCCTGTGTCCTTGGCCGGCGCCAGCACGCCGAGATCACGCTGCTGGATGCGCAGGTGCAGCGCGCCCTTGGGCTGCGGCTGGTCATCGATCGGCTGCAACGACACGCGGCCGTTGATGGCCTGATCGGGGCCACCCTTCCGCGTCAGCAGCACGCTCAGGGTGCTGTCATTGCCACTGGCATAGCCGGCCGCGCGGCAGGTGCGGGTGTTGTCGCAGGCCAGGACCCAGTCGTGATGCTGGAAATACAGCCCGGCAGGCGCGTCGACGGCGCCGGCGGCCAGTGGCCAGCACAGGGCCAGCAGGGTGGGAAGCAGGGGAGAACGCATGGGCATTCTTGCTTGCGCGGGATCGGGAGGTCGCACATGGTGCGCCCAGGGGCGGCGAAGAGCCAGCATCGAATCGCGTTAACCCCATCCACCCGTTTGGTGCGTTCTAGCAATCACGATCCCATTGGAGTCCTGTCATGGTCTTCGTCCGTTGCTGCACCGTACTGCTGTTGGCCCTGGCAACCTGGCCGGCATCGCCCCAGGCGGCGCGTCGTCCGGCACCGCCGATGACGTCTACGCCGCTGCTGATCGCACCCGCGGCGGAACAGCCCGTGCAGCTGCGACAGGCGCGCATCGAGGGCGAGGTGCAGGCCGGCATCGCCCAGACCCGGATCACCCTGGAGTTCCACAACCCCAACCAGCGCGTGCTGGAGGGTGAGCTGCAGTTCCCGCTGGGCGAGGGCCAGCAGATCACCGGCTTCGCCCTGGACATCAATGGCGAGTTGCGCGAGGCGGTACCGGTGCCCAAGGACCGCGGTCGCCAGGTGTTCGAGGAGATCGCCCGTCGTGGCGTCGATCCGGGCCTGCTGGAGCAGACCGCCGGCAACCAGTTCCGGCTGCGCGTGTATCCGCTGCCGGCAGGCGGCAGCCGCCGCGTGCAGCTGGTCGTACGCGAGCCGCTGGCATACGCCGGGCAGGGTTGGCGTTGGACGCTGCCGCTGCAGTTCGTCGCCGGCGCTGCTGCCGTTGAACTGGACGTGCAGGCACCGAAGGGTGCTGATGCTGGCAGTGCACCATTCCGCATTGCCGATGGTCGCCTGCACTGGCAAGGTCGGGGCGCACAGTTGCCGGCCCAACTGCAATGGACGTTGCCGGCCGAGCGCAAGGCACAGGTGCAGGTTGCACGCTGGCAGGACGGTCACTATCTGTTGGCACAGCTGCCGGTGCCGACGTCGGCCGCGCCGCGCCGTGTGCCGTCGGAAGTGGGGCTGCTGTGGGATGGTTCCGGCTCCGCAGGCCAGCGTGATCGCACCCGCGAGTTCGCGCTGCTCGATCGCTACTTCGCTGCGATGGGCGAAGGCAACGTCGCGCTGACGGTGCTGCGTGATCGTGCCGAGCCTGCGCGACGTTTCCGTATCCGCGGCGGCGACTGGAGTGAATTGCGGCGGGCATTGATGGCGGTGCAGCCGGATGGTGCAAGTGCACTGGCGCAATGGCAGCCGCTGCCCGAGGTGAAGGAATACCTGATGGTCAGCGATGGCCTGCTGACCTACGGGCCGGAAGCACTGCCGGCGTTGGCCGCCGACCAGCGCCTGTTCGCGATCAGCAGTGCTGGTGCACGCACCGATGCCATCCGCCTGCGTGGTTGGAGCGAGGCGCATGCAGGTACTTTCGTGGCGCTCGGCAGCGATATCGATGCCGCCGCGCGGGAACTGCTGTCGGTACCGCTGGATGTCCAGATCGATGCCGGCCGCGGCGTGCAGGATGTGGTGATCGACCGCCGCAGCCAGGGCCAGGGCTGGCTGTGGTTGCATGCGCGGTTGGCGGCCGAAGGCGTGCCGATGCGGGTGCGCGTGGCCGGTGGCGAGTGGCAGGCACTGCCCGCGGCGCAGAAGAACGAAGACGGTGATCTGCTGGCCGGCCTGTGGGCACAGGCACGCCTGCAGCAGTTGTCGACCGATCGACGAAGCAACCGCGAGGCGATGCAGCGGCTGTCGCAGCAGTTCAGCCTGGTAGGCCCGGACACCTCGCTGATCGTGCTGGAAACCCTGGACGACTACCTGCGCTATGCGATCCGTCCCGCAGGCGCCCTGCGCGCGCAGTACGACCAGCGCTTCGCTCGTCAGGTCGCAGACCGCGATGCGGCCGACCGCCAGCGCCTCGACAAGGTGGTGACGCAGTGGCAGCAGCGCCAGCAGTGGTGGAATCGCAGTTGGCCGAAGGGTGCACCGCCGCAGGCGGATTCGAAGGCACTGGAGGTGGCGGCCGGCGCCCCGCCGGCACCCGTAGCGATGCTGGTTGCTCCGGCACCGGCCGCAGCGGAGATGCAGTTGAATGCAGCCACTGCGCGCCAGCGTTCGGTCGCACGCCCGGCACCGGCGCCAATGCAGGAAGCGGCCGCCGATGCGATGGCGGCCGAGCCGGCCGCCGCCAATGACGGCCAGCTGGGAATCAAGCTGGCTGCGTGGCAGCCGGATTCGTCGGTTGCCCGCCGCCTGCGCCAGGGGCCGTCGTCGCAGCTCTACGACCGCTATCTGGCCGAGCGCGCTGCGAACGCCAACAGCAGCGCGTTCTTCCTCGACGTGGCCGATCTGTTGATCGAACAGGGGCAGCGCGATCTTGCCCTGCGCGTGCTCTCCAACCTGGCCGAGATGGATCTGGACAACCGCCATCTGCTGCGGGTGCTCGGCTACCGGTTGCTGCAGGCCGACGCTCCGGCGCTGGCGGTGCCGGTGTTCGAGCAGGTGCTGGCGATGGGGCAGGAGGAACCGCAGAGCTTCCGTGACCTTGGCCTGGCGCTGGCCGCAGCGGGCAAACCGCAGCTGGCGCTGGCGCCGCTGTACCAGGTGGTCGTGCGGCCGTGGGATGGTCGTTTCGACGGCATCGCGCTGATCGCCCTGGACGAGCTGACCAACCTGGTGGCCGGCAGCAAGCCGCGGCTGGATACCAAGAGCATCGACCCGCGCCTGCTGCAGGCGATGCCGCTGGACCTGCGCGTGGTGCTGGCCTGGGATGCCGACAACAGCGACATGGACCTGTGGGTGACCGACCCGAACGGCGAGCGTGCGTACTACGGCAACCGCCTGACCTACCAGGGCGGGCAGATGTCGCAGGACTTCACCGGTGGCTATGGTCCGGAACAATTCTCGCTGCGCAACGCCAAGCCGGGCAAGTACAAGGTGGAGGCGAACTACTTCGGTAGCCGCCAGCAGCTGGTGACCGGTGCGACGACGCTGATGCTGCGCCTGACCACCCATTGGGGTACGCCGAAGCAGAAGGACCAGATGGTGACGATGCGGCTGAAGGACCGCGCCGAGACCGTGCTGGTGGGCGAATTCGAGGTGAAGTAGAGCCACGCCATGCGTGGCTGTCGCAGCCCTCGCCTTGTGGAACCGAGCCTGGCTCGGTCCCACAAAAGGATGTGCGCACCTTCGCGATGTTCGTGGCGCTGGAGCACTTTGCCAGCTGGTTCGGTCGGCGCAGACAGGGCGAGCCTGCTGGCCGAGCCCGACGTCGGCCCGCCGGTCGAGTCGGTCGATCGTCCCGACCATTTCCTGGTGCGCAAGCTGGGCAAGGAGTTCCTGGTGGCCACGGCCGACGATCGAGCCGCTGGATGGCGGCGAGGCCTTGCTGCACATGGCTGACGGGGCCCGGGTGCCGTGCAGCCGGCGGCAGCTGCCGCTGCTGCGTCAGGCCCTGGGCGGATAGGGGTGTGGCGGGGCGGGACTGGCTTCTGCGCCGGTTCACCCCGCCCTGCGGTATCATTTGCAGTCATCTTTTGAATGTATAACCGCCGACATGATCGAACTGAATCCTGTCCGCCAGCGCATCGCCGATCTGACCGATCGCGTGTTGTCGCTCCGGGGGTATCTTTGACTACGACGCCAAGAAAGAGCGTCTTGAAGAAGTAACGCGGGAGCTGGAAAGCCCCGACGTCTGGAACAACGCCGAATACGCCCAGAACCTGGGGCGCGAGCGCTCGACCCTGGAAAAGACCGTGGGCGGCATCGCCGCGGTGCTGGAAGGCCTGAGCGACGCCACCGAACTGCTGGAGCTGGCCGAGTCCGAACAGGACGAGGACACCGCGCTGGCCGTGGTGGCCGACCTGGACAAGCACCAGGCGCACGTGGAGAAGCTGGAGTTCCAGCGCATGTTCTCCGGCCAGATGGACACCGCCCCGGCGTTCGTCGATATCCAGGCCGGCGCCGGTGGTACCGAAGCCCAGGACTGGGCCGAAATCCTGCTGCGCATGTACCTGCGCTGGTGTGAATCGCGTGGCTGGAAGACCGAGCTGATGGAAGTGTCCGGTGGCGACGTCGCGGGCATCAAGTCGGCCACGCTGCGCGTGGAAGGCGACTACGCCTACGGCTGGCTGAAGACCGAGACCGGCGTGCACCGCCTGGTGCGCAAGTCGCCGTTCGACTCGGACAACCGCCGCCATACCAGCTTCACCTCGGTGTTCGTGTCGCCGGAAGTGGACAACAACATCGAAATCGACATCAATCCGGCCGATCTGCGTACCGACGTGTACCGCTCCTCCGGTGCCGGTGGTCAGCACGTCAACAAGACCGAGTCGGCGGTGCGTATCACCCACATCCCGACCAACACGGTCGTGGCCTGCCAGACCGGCCGCAGCCAGCACCAGAACCGCGACAACGCGATGAAGATGCTGGCCGCCAAGCTGTACGAGCTGGAAATCCAGAAGCGCAACGCCGAGCGCGATGCGGTGGAAGCCACCAAGTCCGACATCGGCTGGGGCAGTCAGATCCGCAACTACGTGCTCGACCAGAGCCGTATCAAGGACCTGCGCACCGGCATCGAGCGTTCGGATACGCAGAAGGTGCTCGATGGTGACCTGGACGAGTTCGTCGAGGCCAGCCTGAAGGCTGGCCTGGCGGTTGGCTCCAAGCGCATCGATGCCTGATGCGTGCCCGGCGACAGCGGTACCGTCCGCTGCCCGGGCCCTGCGTTGCGGGACGTCATGGGCGTCCCGCAATGCTGTTGATACCTGCAGGGCAGGGTGATGATGCGCAGTGAAGCCGAACGCAAGGAACTGGGTGGCTTTCTCAAGGCCTGCCGCGCGCGGGTCGACCCAGCAACGCTTGGGCTGCCGGCGGGACGCAGGCGCACGCCGGGTCTGAAGCGCGAGGAAGTCGCGCTGGCGATCGGGGTCAGCGTCAGCTGGTACACCTGGATCGAGCAGGGCCGCGAAGTGCGGGCCTCGCCCGAGGTGCTGGAGCGCCTGGCGCAGGTGCTGCGGATGAGCGACGACGAGCGCGCCTACGCGTTCGCGCTGTCTGGCTACGGGGTGCCGCTGGAATCGCCCGACGAGACGGTGACCGATGGCCTGCGACAGCTGGTGGAGGCGATGCAGCCGATCCCGGCCTACGTGCGCAATACCCGTTTCGACATACTGGCCTGGAATCCGGCCATCGCAGATCTGTTTGTCGACTACGGTCAGTTGGCGCCGCATGAGCGCAATACGCTGCGGCTGATGTTCCTGTATCCGCCGTACAGAACGTTGATTCTCAACTGGGAAGAAATGACCCGCGGGCTGCTGGCCAGCTTCCGTGCGGCGATAGCACAGGCGCCGGACAAGGTGCCGTTCCTGGCGCTGGCCGAGGACATCGGCACGCACAGCGAGCAGTTCCGCCAATGGTGGCCAGAGCACGATGTGCGTCGTTTCGACGAAGGTGCCAAGAAGCTGAACCATCCCACGCGCGGACTGCTGGACCTGCAGTACGTGGCGTTGGTGCCGGAGAGCCGGCACGACCTGTCGCTGGTGACCTACCTGCCGCGAAGGTAAAGCGTTTGGCGGGGCGGTGTCGGATTGCCGCGATCGAGTAGATCCACGCCATGCGTGGATGCTTTTCGATTTCAATTCGAGATATTCGATCTCGATGGAAATTCATCCACGCATGGCGTGGATCTACTGTGTCGACCAAGGTCGACACCTACCAACAGCCGCGGGAAATTGTCGAAGGTAGGGCGCAGCCCCGCCGATAACCCCATTCAGGCAGGTAAGTGCAGGTCACAGGATAAACAGACGCCTTGTTGCCTTTGCCGATCGGGTCCACATTCCTTGTCAGGAAACGGGCAGCCGCCCGTTGTCGAGACAACAGGAGACCTGCATGTCCACTTCCCCCGCTGCCATTTCCCGTGATCCGGCCACCGGCCAGCAGATCGCCAGCCACCCCTTCGCCACTGACGCCGAGCTGGAAGCGATCCTTGATCGTGGCCAGGCGGGTTTTGCTGCCTGGAGTGCGCAGTCACTCGAGCAGCGCGCGGGCGTGCTGCGTGCGATGGCGGCCGTGCTGCGTCGCGACCGTGAGCCCCTGGCGGCGCTGGCCACCGCCGAGATGGGCAAGGTCCACGCCGAGTCGCTGGCCGAGATCGAGAAGTGCGCGGTGTTGTGTGACTGGTACGCCGACAACGGCGCGGCGTTCCTGCGCGACGAGCCGACCGCGGTGGCCGACAACAAGGCCTATGTCTCCTACCTGCCGCTGGGCGTGGTGCTGGGCATCATGCCGTGGAACTTCCCGTACTGGCAGGTGATGCGTGCGGCCGTGCCGATCCTCATGGGCGGCAACGGCTTCCTGCTGAAGCCGGCCGAAAACATCGTCGGCACCGCCGGGCTGCTCGCCGCTGCGTGGCGCGATGCGGGCCTGCCGGAGGGCACCTTCATCGCTGCCAACATCAGCCGCGAGGGCACGAGCGCCGCCATCGCCGATGACCGTATCGCCGCGGTGACCCTGACCGGCAGCGTCGCCGCCGGGCGCAGCATCGCCGCGCAGGCCGGGCAGGCGCTGAAGAAAGTGGTGCTCGAGCTCGGTGGCTCGGATCCGTTCATCGTGCTGGCCGATGCCGACCTCGATGCCGCGGTCGATGCTGCTGTGGCCTCGCGCTTCCAGAACACCGGGCAGGTGTGCATTGCCGGCAAGCGCATCATCGTCGAAGAGTCGGTGTATGAGCGTTTCGTGGCGCTGTTCTGCGAGCGGGTGCAGGCGCTGACCGTCGGCGATGGCCGGGAAGCCGGCAACCGGATCGGCCCGATGGCCCGGCAGGACCTGCTTGAACAGCTTGATGCGCAGGTGCGCGCCTCGGTCGAGGCCGGTGCGCAGCTGCTGGTGGGCGGCAAGCAGCTTGATCGCCCGGGCAGCTTCTACGCACCCACCGTGCTGGCCGGCGTCGAGCCCGGAATGCAGGCGTTCGATACCGAGACCTTCGGGCCGGTGGCATCGATCAGCCGTGCGCGCGATGCCGACCATGCGGTGGAGCTGGCCAACCAGAGCGAGTTCGGGCTCAGCGGCAATCTGTGGACGGGCGACCACGCCCGTGCGATGCAACTGGCGCGCCGGCTGCAGACCGGCGGCGTGTTCGTCAACGGTTTCTCGGCCTCCGATCCGCGCGTGCCGATCGGCGGCGTGAAGAAGAGTGGCTTCGGCCGCGAGCTGTCGCACTTCGGTATCCGCGAATTCGTCAACGCGCAGACGGTGTGGTTCGACCGCCGTTGACGCGGGCCATCCACGCTTGCTGTCAGCATCCCTGCAACGTTCCATCATCACGCACTGCGAGAAGGACGTCATTCCATGTCCAAGGGTTCCGATCTGCTCGTCGCCGCACTCGAAAACGAGGGCGTCGAGCGCATTTTTGGCATTCCCGGTGAAGAGAACCTCGATGTTGTCGAGTCGCTTCGCCACTCCAGCATCGAGCTGGTCATCACCCGCCACGAACAGGCTGCCGTGTTCATGGCCGCCACCTACGGCCGCCTGACCGGCAAGCCCGGCGTGTGCCTGGCCACGCTCGGCCCGGGTGCACTGAACTTCACCACCGGTGCCGCCTACGCACTGCTCGGCGCGTGGCCGGTAATCATGATCACCGGGCAGAAGGGCATCGTTGCCAGCAAGCAGGCGCGCTTCCAGATCGTCGACATCGTCAGCACGATGAAGCCGCTGACCAAGTCGGCGCGGCAGATCGTTTCGGCGCGCACCATCCCCACCATCGTCCGTGAGGCCTTCCGCACGGCGCTGGAGGAGCGCCCCGGGCCGGTGCTGCTGGAGCTGCCCGAGGACATCGCGGCGATGGAGGTCGAGGACGTCGCGCTGATCCCGCCACACCCGGTGGATCGGCCGATTGCCAGTCCCGAGGCGCTGGACCGCGCGGCGCAGATCATCCGCGACGCCAAGCGGCCGCTGCTGGTGATCGCGTCGGCGGCCTCGCGGCCGCAGTCCAGCGAGGCGCTGTCGGCCTTCGTGCTGCGCGCCGGCATTCCGTTCGTCACCACGCAGATGGGCAAAGGCGCGGTGGCCGGTGGCTCGGGCCTGTACATGGGCACGGCGGCATTGAGCGAGCGCGACTACGTGCACATGGCCATCGACCAGGCCGACGTGATCGTGACCATTGGCCACGAGGTGACGGAGAAGCCGCCGTTCGTGATGCGCCCGGGTGGCCGCACGGTCATCCACATCGGCTATTCGCAGGCCGCGGTCGAGCAGGTGTATTTCCCGCAGGTGGAGGTGATCGGCGATATCGGCCGCTCGCTGACCCTGCTGGCCGACCGTATCGAAGGCAAGGTCGACAACGCCGCTGCGCTGTTGCCGTTACGCGCGACGATCCTGGAACACATCGCCGATCGCGCCGAAGAGGCCGGCTTCACGCCGCAGCGTCTGGTGCATGACGTGCGCCAGGTGATGCCACCGGACGGCATCGTGGCGCTGGACAACGGCATGTACAAGATCTGGTTCGCGCGCAATTACCGCACCCAGGTCGCGAACACGCTGCTGCTGGACAACGCATTGGCGACGATGGGTGCGGGCCTGCCGTCGGCGATCATGGCCTCGATCCTGTACCCGCAGCGCCGCGTGCTGGCGGTATGTGGCGATGGCGGTTTCATGATGAACAGCCAGGAGCTGGAGACGGCGCGTCGGCTGGGGCTGAACCTGGTGGTGCTGATCCTCAACGACGGTGCCTACGGCATGATCCGCTGGAAGCAGGCGGTGGACGGCTTCGCCGACTACGGCATGACCTTCGGCAATCCGGACTTCGTCAAATACGCCGAGGCCTATGGCTGCCAGGGGCATGAGGTGACGGCCATCGAGCAGTTCATTCCAACGCTGGAAGCGGCGTTCACCGCGGGCGGCGTGCACCTGGTGTCGGTGCCGATTGATTATTCGGAGAACCAGCGGGTGCTGGTGGACGAGCTGCGCCAGGCGTTCCCCGGGAACGGGTGAATCCGGGGCATGGCCCGGTAGGTGTCGACCTTGGTCGACACACGATGAATCGCCAACCTGGGTTGGCGGCTACCGGAGTAGGGGCGGCCCACGGCCGGGGAGGGGCCGCCCAGGGGCCGGGGCAGGGCGCTTTTGGTATGCTGGGCAACCGGCTGTGCCGGGCGCAAGACTCCCCCTCACTACACGATTCCCGCAGATCCATGAGCGAAGCTACCGATACCCCCCCCGTCGACGAAAACAAGTTGATCGCCGAGCGCCGTGAGAAACTCAAAGCGCTGCGTGGGCAGGGCGTCGCGTATCCGAACGACTTCCGTCGCGAGGACTTCGCCGGCAGCCTGCAGGACGAGTTCGCCGATGCGGAGCAGTGGACCGCCGAAACCCTGGAAGGCAACGGCCGCCAGGTGAAGATGGCCGGTCGCCTGATGGCCAAGCGGGTCATGGGCAAGGCCAGCTTCGCCCAGATCCAGGACGAATCCGGCCGCATCCAGCTGTTCCTGCAGGGCAGCGTGCTGGGCGATGCCTACACCGCCTTCAAGGGCTGGGACGTGGGCGACATCATTGCGGTCGAAGGTGGCCTGACCCGTACCAAGACCGGCGAGCTGTCGGTCAAGGCCGAGTCGATCCGCCTGCTGACCAAGTCGCTGCGCCCGCTGCCGGACAAGTGGCATGGCCTGGCCGACGTCGAGCAGCGCTACCGCCAGCGCTATGTCGACCTGATCGTGACGCCGGAGTCGCGCGCGGTGTTCATCAAGCGCTCGAAGATCATCCGTGCGATGCGTGCATGGCTGGACAACCGCGACTTCCTCGAAGTCGAGACGCCGATGATGCATTACATCCCCGGCGGCGCGGCGGCCAAGCCGTTCACCACCCACCACAACGCGCTGGACCTTGACCTGTACCTGCGCGTGGCGCCGGAGCTGTACCTCAAGCGCCTGACCGTCGGTGGCCTGGAGCGCGTCTACGAAATCAACCGCAACTTCCGCAACGAAGGCGTCAGCACCCGCCACAATCCGGAATTCACCATGATGGAACTGTACGAGGCGTATGCCACGTACAACGAGATCATGGACCTGACCGAAGGCGTGATCCGTGACGTGGCCCAGGCGGTGAACGGCTCCACCACGGTTGAGTGGGACGGCGCGAACATCGACCTGGGCCCGGCGTTCCGCCGCTGGCGCATGGACGAGGCGGTACGCCACCACAACCCGGAAATTTCCGCGGCCGACTGCACCGACCGTGACGCACTGCTGCGCCATTGCGAGCGCTTGAAGATCCGCGTCAAGCCATCCTACGGCTGGGGCAAGCTGCTGCTGGAGATCTTCGAAGCCACCGTCGAGCACACCCTGATCCAGCCGACCTTCATCACCGATCACCCGGTGGAGGTCTCGCCGCTGGCCCGCGCCAACGACAACGATCCGGGCTACACCGACCGCTTCGAACTGTTCGTCAATGGCAAGGAACTGGCCAACGGCTTCTCCGAGCTGAACGACCCGGAAGACCAGGCCCAGCGTTTCCAGGCGCAGGTGGCGGCGAAGGAAGGTGGCGACGACGAGGCCATGCACTACGACGCCGACTACATCCGTGCGCTGGAGTACGGTATGGCGCCGACCGGCGGCCTTGGCATCGGCGTCGACCGCCTGGTGATGCTGCTGACCGGCAGCAGCTCGATCCGCGACGTGCTGTTGTTCCCGTACATGCGTCCGGAGCAGTAACCGGCTTTTTCCGACGTCTGTTTGTGCGCGCCGTCTCGATTTGAGACGGCGCGATTGACGCGTCCCGCACTCGGCGTATCGTTATTGCACAACCTTGACACCGGCTATGGCTTGATGGCGTCAGGGGAGGCCGCAATGTGGAGAATCCGCTTCACATTGTGACGACGATCATGAATCGGGGAGCTTGTGACGGGAGTCGAGCCGATGCAGGGTGCCAGCGTGCACAGCGGCGGGGTATCCTCGCCCGCTGACCTTTCAGCATGGTCGAGAAAGCAGGCAGAGAACGCCTTGAACATCGTCATCGTCGATGACCAGACTTCCGCACGGACGATGCTTCGTCACGTCATCGAAGACATCGCGCCGGAGCTGAGCGTGCATGACTTCGGCGACCCGTTGACCGCGTTGGCATGGTGCGAATCGTATCCGGTCGACCTGCTGCTTCTCGATTACCGCATGCCGGAGATGGACGGGCTGGAATTCGCCCGCCGCTTCCGCCGGCTGCCCAAGCATCGCGATATCCCGGTGATCCTGATCACCGTGGTCGGCGACGAGCCGATCCGGCAGGCGGCACTCGAAGCCGGCGTGATCGATTTCCTGGTCAAGCCGATCCGCCCGCGCGAGCTGCGCGCACGCTGCTACAACCTGTTGCAGTTGCGCCAGCAGACCGAGAACGTGAAGCAGCGTGCGCTGTCACTGGAGCAGCGGCTGCTGGCCAGCATGCATGAGGTGGAGGAGCGCGAGCGCGAGACGCTTTCGCGGCTGGCGCGTGCGATCGAGTTCCGTGATGCCGGCACCAGTGCCTACCTTGAACGGATGGCGCGCGTGGCCGGCTTGATCGCCGAGCAGCTGGGCCTGCCGGAAGACGACGTCAAGCTGATCGAAATGGCTGCGCCGCTGCATGACATGGGCAAGATCGCCATTCCCGATGCGGTGCTGCTCAAGCAGGGCAAGCTCAATGATGAGGAGCTGGCGATCATGCGTCGGCATCCGCGCATTGGCCATGAACTGCTCAGTGGCAGCCAGAACCGCTTCATCCAGGTTGGTGCATTGATCGCGCTGCGTCACCATGAGCGCTACGACGGCAGTGGTTATCCCGATGGCCTGGTCGGCGACGCGATTCCGCTGGAGGCGCGTATCGTCGCCGTGGCGGACGTATTCGATGCGCTGATCTCGCCACGCCCTTACAAGGAAGCGTGGACCATGGAGGCCACCATGGCCTACCTGTACGCCCAGCGTGGGCGTCTGTTCGATCCGCGTTGCGTGGATGCATTGCTGCGCGGCCGCGAACAGCTGGAACAGATCTGCGCCGAGCACTCCATCGCCTCTGCGCGGCCGGGACTGGGCGCGTGAAACGCCTGCTGTCGCGATTGCGGCTGCGCCTGTCCCAGCGACAGGACAGCGAGCACGGACAGCAGATCGTCCGCATCATCCTGATAAGTTTGATCCTGGCGTACGTGCTGCTGCCTTCGGCACGGCATGAACTGCCGCACAGCCAGTATGTCGGTGTGCTGGCGATCGTGCTGACCGGCCTGAGCCTGTCGCTGCTGTTGTTCGGCTGGCTGCTATGGCGACCGCAGCGCTCCGATCCCCGGCGCGTACTGGGCATGCTGGCCGACTACGGGCTGATCGCCGCCGGCATGATCCAGATGGGTGAGCCGCTGTCGTGGGTCTACATCGTGGTGATGTGGGTGACGGTGGGCAACGGCATGCGCTTCGGCAACCACTACCTGTATGTGGCCGTGGCAATGGCGATGGTCAGCTTCGGCAGCACCGCAGTGTCCACCCCGTACTGGCAGCAGAACACACGCCTGGCCATCGGCCTGTGGCTTGGCCTGGCGGCGGTTCCCCTGTATTTTTCCACGCTGCTGCGGCAGTTGACCGAAGCGATGGCCGAGGCGCGGCGCGCCAGCGAAGCCAAGAGTCGATTCCTGGCCAACATGAGCCACGAGTTTCGTACCCCACTCAATGGACTGAATGGCATGACAGAAGTATTGGCGACCACGCGCCTGGACGATGAGCAGCGTGAGTGCGTGAGTACCATCCAGGCGTCATCGCGCAGCCTGCTGGCGCTGGTCGAGGAAGTGCTGGACATCTCGGCGATCGAGGCCGGCAAACTGCGCGTCGTTGCCGAGGATTTCGTCCTTTCCGAAGTGATGCAGGCGATCGGCCTGATCCTGTTGCCCCAGGCCAAGGCCAAGCGCCTGGACTATCGGGTGAAGGTGGCCGAGACCGTTCCGCCGACCCTGCGCGGCGATGTCGGGCATCTGCGGCAGATCCTGCTCAACCTGGCCGGCAACGCGGTCAAGTTCACCGATCATGGCCGGGTCGAGATCCGCGTCGGCGTTGTCCATGCAGACACGCAGGGTGGGGTGCGGCTGCGCTTCGACATTCTCGATACCGGCATCGGCGTCGCACCGGCGATGCGCCCGCGTCTGTTCGAGGCCTTCGAGCAGGCCGACGTCAGCATGGCCCGTCGCCATGAAGGTACCGGCCTGGGCACGACCATCGCCAAGGGGCTGGTCGAAGCGATGGATGGCGAGATCGGGTATCTGGACAACTCGCCGCAGGGCAGCCACTTCTGGGTGGAACTGCCGTTCGCGCCACCGCAGCCGGTGGTCCCGGGAGCGGTGCCGACCCTCGCTGCGGGCGACGAAGCCGATGCTCGCGGTAATGTCATTGCGTTCGCCGACCCGTTCCTGCGCCATCGCGCGCGGGTGCGCAGCATGCAGATCCTGGTCGCCGACGACCATGAGGCCAACCGCATGGTGCTGCAGCGGCTGCTGCAGAAGGCGGGGCACAAGGTGCTGTGCGTCGATGGTGGCGAGGCGGTGCTGGATGCATTGGCCGAAAGCGAGTTCGATGCGGCCATCGTCGATCTGCACATGCCGGGCATGAGTGGCCTGGACATGCTGAAGGAGCTGCGGGTGATGCAGGCCGGTGGCGGCCCGCGCACGCCGGTGCTGGTGCTCAGCGCCGACGTCACGCCCGAAGCGATCCAGCGCTGTACCCAGGCCGGTGCACATGCGTTCCTGGCCAAGCCTGTAGTGGCCGTGCGCCTGCTGGATACCCTGGCCGAGATCGCCAACAACGCCCAGCTCAAGGCCAGTGCGCCACCGATCGTGCGCACCGTTACCAACCTCGATGGCGTGCTTGATACCGGCGTGCTGGATGAACTGGTGTCGCTGGGAATGGGCGAGGGTTTCGAGCGCGAATTCATCCGCCAGTGCCTGGACGATGCCGAATCGTGCCTGCGCAAGGCCGAAGGCGACGGCGAAGCGGCCCGCTGGAGTGCTTTCCGCGAGCAGTCGCATGCGATCAAGGGCGTGGCCAGCAACCTGGGACTGGTGCGCGCGTCCAACCGTGCCGGTGAGTTGATGCGGATGGCCGACTGGCAGCTCAAGGCCGAATGGCGGCAGCGTCTTGCGGTGCTGCAGGGGGCGATCAAGGAAGGCCGGCAGGCGCTCGATGCGCGCGCAGAACGCAAGGCGCGTGGTGTCGCTGACGACGGCGAACGCTAGCGCCGGGCCTGCCTGGCCTGTGCGGCGGATTGCACATGCTCGCGCGCCCCATAAAAAAAGCCCGGTGGCCAGCCGGGCTTGAACCCTGCGGGGGAGGGGAACGTATCAGGCCACATCCAGATTGGCGCGTCGGGTCTGCGCCTTGATCAAGCGGTCCATGGTGCGCAGCGAACGATCGCCCAGGGCCAGTGCCGAATCGACCCAGACCTTGGTGATTTCCAGCAGTTCGTCATAGCTGACCGCCTGCGCCAGATTGCGCGCGGCATTCATTGCCAGGTACGACTGCGGCAGGCGCTGCTGCTGGCGGATCATCTCTTCCACTGCACTGCGACCTTCACCTTTCCTGACCAGCACGTCGACCACGCCCATCGCGTGCATCTCCTCGGCGCTGTAGACACGGCCGTCGAGGATGATCTTTTCGGCCAGCTGCGGTGACACCCGGCGGCACAGGAACGAATAGGCGCCCATGCCCGGGAACAGGCCGAACAGCACTTCGGGCAGGCCCATGCCGCAGCCTTCCTCGGCCACGATGGTGTGGCAGGCCAGGGCCATTTCCAGGCCGCCACCCAGTGCATCGCCCTGGATCAGGGCGATCGAGCGGACGTCGCCGCCGAAGCCGGTGTGCAGGTGATGCACGCCCTCCACGCAGCGTTGGGCGTAGGTCAGCAGCAGGTCGCGGTTGCCCTCCCGGATCAGGCGGGTGAACAGATCCAGGTCACCGCCCAGATTGTAGGCGGCGGCGTCGGAGGCCAGCACGAAATGGCGCAGCTGGCCGCTGTGGCGCTGCGCCGGGCTGCGGGTGATGGCGCTCATGTAGCTCCACATCTCGTCCAGCATGTCCTTGCGGCAGCAGGGACGCACGCCGGTGGAGGCGTCGGCGTGCATGAACAGCCAGTGGGCGGCGCCGTCGGCGCTGTCCTGGGTGCGGATGGTGGCATAGGGCGAGCCGCTGCTGGGCAGCTTTTCGATGGTACTCATGGAAGGGTCCTCGGCGGTGCGGCCCGCAGATCAAGGTGGTGGCCGGCGGGCCGAACGGTCCACTCACGCGGCGATGCTACACCGGCCCCGGGCCCGCGCATGCGAAAAGGCCCGGGTCGTTGCCGACCCGGGCCTGAGCGCGTTCAATTTTCCGCAAACCCTTACGGGGCGGGCGTATCGCGGAGTTCGCGACGCAGGATCTTGCCGACATTGGTCTTCGGCAGCTCTTTTCGGAATTCAACGATTCTGGGGTGCTTGTAGCCGGTCAGGTTGGCCCGGGCGTGTTCCTTGACCATCTCGGCGGTCAGGTTCGGGTCCTTCTTGACGATGACCACCTTGACCACCTCGCCGGACTTCTCGTCCGGTACGCCGACCGCGGCCACTTCCAGCACGCCCGGCATCATCGCGATCACGTCTTCGACTTCATTGGGGTACACGTTGAAGCCGGACACCAGGATCATGTCCTTCTTGCGGTCGACGATGTAGAAGAAGCCGTGCTCGTCCATCTTCGCCATGTCGCCGGTGTGCAGCCAGTCGTCGGCGTCGATGGCCTTGGCGGTTTCCTCCGGGCGCTGCCAGTAGCCCTTCATCACCTGCGGGCCGCGGATGCACAGTTCGCCCACTTCACCCAGCGGCAGGATGTTGCCGTTGTCGTCCTTGATGCAGGCATCGGTGGACGGAATCGGCAGGCCGATCGAGCCGTTGTACTCGGCCAGGGTAAGCGGGTTGATGCAGGCCGCCGGTGAGGTCTCGGTCAGGCCATAGGCCTCGACCAGGGTGACGCCGGTGGTCTTCTTCCAGCGCTCGGCGACCGCACGCTGCACGGCCATGCCGCCGCCCAGGGTCACCTTCAGCGAGGAGAAATCGACCGTGTCGAAGCCGGGGGTGTTGAGCAGGCCGTTGAACAGCGTGTTGACGCCGGTGATGGCAGTGAAGCGTACCGACTTGAGCTCCTTGACGAAGCCCTTCATGTCACGCGGGTTGGTGATGAGGTGGTTGCAGCCACCGAACTTCATGAAGACCAGGCCGTTCGCCGTCAACGCGAAGATGTGGTACAGCGGCAGGGCGGTGATGATCCATTCCTTGCCCGTCTCGATGCCCGATGCGCTGATCCAGGCCGAGGCCTGCTGCATGTTGGCGATCAGGTTGCGGTTGGTCAGCATCGCGCCCTTGGCCACACCGGTGGTGCCGCCGGTGTACTGCAGGAACGCCACATCGTCGTGGTCGATCTCGACCTTCGGCAGGGTGTGGCGGCTGCCCAGCCTGAGCGCCTGCTTGAAGCGGATCGCACCCTTCAGGTGGTAGTTGGGCACCATCTTCTTGACGTACTTGAGCACGAAGTTGACGATCGCGCCCTTGGCGCCGAGCAGATCGCCCAGCCCGGTGGTGATGACCTGCTTGACCTGGGTATCGGCGATGACCTGTTCGACGGTGTCGCCGAAGTTGTCCACCACCACCAGTGCGGTCACGCCGGCATCGACAAGTTGATGCTTCAGCTCGCGCGCGGTGTACAGCGGGTTGACGTTGACCACGGTCAAGCCGGCACGCAGCACGCCAAAGGTCGCCACCGGGTACTGCAGGCAGTTGGGCATCATCAGGGCGACGCGGTCGCCCTTCTTGAGCTTCAGCTCACCCAGCAGGTAAGCGGCGAACTGCTCGACCAGGGCATCGGTCTCACCGTAGGTGAGGGTCTTGCCGAAACTGGAGTAGGCCGGTCGGTCGCGGTACTTCGCGACCGAGGCGTCGAAGACCGAAACTACCGAATGGAACTCGTTGACGTCGATTTCGGCGGGAACGCCTTTCGGATAGCTCTGCAGCCAGGGACGATCCAGACTCATATTCCCCCTCCAGGAATCGTGATGATGGGTGCGGCGCGGACAGTATCCACCAGAACCGCTCTCCGCAGCATACCGTCCCGTAGGGAAAACGCGAAGAGGCGTGCGCGAGGGCCGCGGCGGTGGGTGCCGACCTTGGTCGGCACCGCATGTCCGCCGGCGCGCCCGGAGGCGTGCCCACCAAGGTGGGCACCCACCAATGGGGGACGCACGCCGGTGCGGGGCTGTTTGCGTCAGCCGCGGCTGCGCACCGGAGCGCCGTTGGCCTTGTAGTACGGCGCGGTGCTGCGCGGCAGCGGGGTGCGGCCACGGATCACATCGGCCAGCTTCTCGGCGATCATGATGGTCGGCGCGTTGAGGTTGCCGGTGACCACCTGCGGCATGATCGAGGCATCGACGATGCGCAGGGCTTGCAGGCCGTGCACGCGACCCTGGCCGTCGACCACCGCCATCGGATCATCGGCGTGGCCCATCTTGTTCGAGCACGACGGGTGGTAGGCGGTCTCGGCATGCTCGCGCACGAACGCATCGATCTGCGCGTCTGTCTGCAGCGCGCTGCCCGGCGAGATCTCGCGGCCACTGTACGGTGCCAGCGCCGGCTGCGCGAAGATCTCGCGGGTGATCCGGATCGCCGAGCGGAACTCGCGCCAGTCCTGGTCGTGCGACATGTAGTTGAACAGGATGCTGGGATCTTCGCGCGGATCCTTCGAGCGTACGTGGATGCGGCCACGGCTGGGCGAGCGCATCGAGCCGACATGCATCTGGAAGCTGTGCGCCTTGATCGGGTTGGAGCCGTTGTAATTGATCGCCACCGGCAGGAAGTGGTACTGCAGGTTGGGCCAGTCGAATTCGGCATCGCTGCGGATGAAGCCGCCCGCCTCGAACTGGTTGCTTGCGCCGATGCCGGTGCCCAGGAACAGCCATTCGGCGCCGATCGCCGGCTGGTTGTACAGCTTCAGTGCCGGGGCCAGCGAGACCGGCTTCTTGCACTCGTACTGCAGGTACATTTCCAGATGATCCTGCAGGTTGGCGCCGACGCCGGGCAGGTGATGCACCAGGTCGATGTCCAGGCTGCGCAGCAGGTCGGCCGGGCCGACGCCGGAACGCTGCAGGATCTGCGGCGAGGCGATGGCACCGCCGCACAGCAGCACTTCGCGGCGTGCGGTGGCGCGCTGCGGCTGGTCGTTGTGCAGCCACTGCACGCCCACTGCGCGCTTGCCGGAGAACAGGATGCGGTCGGTCAGCGCATGGGTGACGATGGTCAGGTTCGGGCGCGGCCTGGCCAGGTCCAGGTAGCCACGGGCGGTGCTGGAGCGACGGCCCTTCGGCGTGACCGTTCGGTCCATTGGGCCGAATCCTTCCTGCTGATAGCCGTTGAGGTCGTCGGTGCGCGGATAGCCAGCCTGTACACCGGCCTCGACCATCGCTGCGAACAGTTCGTTGTTGCCGGACTTGGGCGTGGTGACGCGCAGCGGGCCGTCGCCGCCGTGGTAGTCGTTGGCGCCGATGTCGCGGGTTTCGGCCTTGCGGAAGTACGGCAGGCAATCCAGGTAGGCCCAGTCTTCCAGGCCCGGCATGCCGGCCCAGTTGTCGTAGTCCATTGCGTTGCCGCGGATGTAGCACATGCCGTTGATCAGCGACGAACCACCCAGGCCCTTGCCACGACCGCAATCCATCCGGCGGTTGTTCATGAAGGGCTCGGGATCGGTCTTGTACGCCCAGTTGTAGCGCTTGCCCTGCAGCGGGAAGGCCAGTGCAGCGGGCATCTGGGTGCGGAAGTCGAGCCGGTAGTCCGGGCCACCGGCTTCCAGCAGCAGCACGCTGACATCGGCATCTTCGGTGAGGCGGGTGGCCAGCACGTTGCCGGCCGAACCGGCGCCGATGATGATGTAGTCGTACGCGTTATGGGTGCTCATGGTTGCTCTCCTGCAGGCCGGGCGCGCTGCATGCAGGCGTCCCGGCGGAATGTCGGATCGGCGCGGTGGCCGGACGATGGGCGGTGCTCAGGGCGCGCCGGTCAGAACACGCTGGCGTAGTCGCCCAGTTCGACCTGCACCGACTTGATGCGGGTGTAGTGGCCGAGGGTGGAGATGCCGTTCTCGCGGCCGACACCGGACTGCTTGTAACCACCCACCGGCATTTCGGCCGGCGACTCGCCCCAGGTGTTGATCCAGCAGATGCCGGCTTCCAGGCGATGGATGATGCGATGTGCGCGGCTGATGTCCTTGCTGACCACGCCTGCGGCCAGGCCGAAGGTGGTGTCGTTGGCACGGCGCACCACTTCGTCCTCGTCGTCGTAGGCGAGGATGCTCATCACCGGCCCGAAGATTTCTTCGCGGACAATCGTCATGTCATCGCGGCAGTCGGAGAACACCGTCGGCAGCACATAGGCGCCCTCGGCCAGGGCGCCGTCGGTGGCGCGACCGCCGCCGGTCAGCAGGCGCGCGCCTTCGCTCTTGCCGCTTTCGATAAAGCGCAGCACGTTTTCCATGTGCGGGAAGCTGGTCAGCGGGCCGAAGTTGGTCTCTTCAGCCATCGGGTCGCCGATGCGGATGCGCTTGACGCGCTCCACCACGGCGGCTTCAAACGCGGCCAGCATGCTGCGCGGCACGAACACGCGGGTGCCGTTGGTGCAGACCTGGCCGGAGCTGAAGAAGTTGGCCATCACCGCGATGTCGGCAGCACGGCCCAGATCGGCGTCGTCACAGATCACCAGCGGCGACTTGCCGCCCAGTTCCATGGTCACTTCCTTCAGCGACGACGACGCGGCGCTGGCCATCACCTTCTTGCCGGTGGCGACGCCGCCGGTGAAGGAGATCTTCTCGATCACCGGGTGCTCGGTCAGCCAGTTGCCGATCTCGCGGCCCGGGCCCTGCACGACGTTGAACACGCCGTCCGGCACGCCGGCTTCGGTGTAGATCTCGGCAAGCTTGATCGCGGTCAGCGGGGTCACTTCGGACGGCTTGAACACCATCGCGTTGCCGGCGGCCAGGGCCGGGGCCGACTTCCACATGGCGATCTGGATCGGGTAGTTCCAGGCGCCGATGCCGGCGACCACGCCCAGCGGCTCGCGGCGGGTATAGAAGAAGCTCGATTCGCGCAGCGGCAGCTGGATGCCTTCGATGGCGGTGGCCAGGCCGGCGTAGTACTCCAGCACGTCGGCGCCGGTGACGATGTCCACCGTGGTGGTTTCGGCCAGTGCCTTGCCGGTATCCAGGGTTTCCAGGTGGGCCAGCTCGTCATTGCGCTCACGCAGGATCTCGACGGCGCGGCGCAGGATGCGCGAGCGCTCCATCGCGGTCATCGCTGCCCACACCTTCTGGCCTTCACCGGCGCTTTCAACCGCGCGCTCGACATCGGCCTGGCTGGCGATCTGCACGTCGGCCAGCACCTGGCCGTTGGCTGGGTTGATGGTCTGGAAGGTCTTGCCACTGGTGGCATCGACGCGGCGGCCGTGGATGTAGAGCTGTTGCACGGGCAGGGTGGTCATCGGCTTGCTCCTGGAAGGGGTGGGGCGGGTTGCTGGCGCGCTCAGGGCGCGTTGGCCTGCAATTGGAAATCGATGTAGCCGTAGGCGATGCGACGCGCCTTGTCGGCGTTGAAGTCACCGCCGACCAGGCTGCCGCGCAGCCACAGGCCGTCGATCATCGCGGCCAGTCCGCGTGCGGACTGGCGTGCCTGCGCATGCGGCAACTGGCGGTTGAACTGGTGGCAGAGGTTGGAGAACAGTCGCTGGTCGTTGGCACGCTGCAACCGCGCCAGTTCCGGCTGGTGCATGCTCGCGGCCCAGAAGGTGAGCCATACACGCATGGCGGTCCCGTTGGTCTGGCTGTCGTCGAAGTTGCCATCGACGATGGCGCGAAGCTGTGAACGTGCGTCGTCGGCGGCAGCGTCGCGATAGCGGGCGACGGCGGCCTTCAGCTCGCGCAGGATCTGCCGCATCGCGGCATTGAGCAGGCCGTCCTTGTCGCCGAAGTAATGGGCAACGATGCCGCTGGACAGGCCAGCCTTCTTCGCGATGGTGGCGACGGTGGCATCGGCCATGCCGATCTCGTCGATGGTCTGGAAAGTGGCCCGGATCAGCTGCTCGCGGCGGACCGGTTCCACGCCTTTCTTCGGCATTGTCTCTCCACGGATTGCGACCCGGGATGCCGGGCTGGTGAAGATCATACTTTTTATTGATTGAACGTTCAATCAATAAACCCTACGATGCCGGTCGCGCCCCCACGCCATGGGCCCGGTTTCCGGTCCGGCCCCGCCCATGTGCCCCCCTGGACTGATGAGACGACCCCATGTCTTCCCTGGCTCATCCCAAGCGCTCGCCCCTGCGCTTGAACCGTTTCGTGTTCCTCAGTTCGTCGGTCTCCATCGGCATCCTCGGTGCGTTGACCGTGTTCTTCCCCGAGGCCAGCGAGCACTGGCTGCAATGGGCGCAGGCCGAGGTCTCGGCGGCGTTCGGCTGGTGGTACATGCTGTTGATCGTGGCCTGCCTGGGCTTCGTGCTGTGGCTGGCGTTCTCGCCGTATGGGCGCATCCGCCTGGGCCATAACGAGGAATCGCCGGCGTTCGGCTACGTGGCCTGGGTGTCGATGCTGTTCTCGGCCGGCATTGGCATCGCGCTGCTGTACTACGGCGCCTACGAGCCGCTGGACCATTTCCTCAACCCGCCGGGGCAGCCCGGCGGCACCGTCGCCGCTGGCCGCGAAGCGATGGTGCTGACCTTCCTGCACTGGGGCCTGCACGGCTGGGCGCTGTATGCGCTGGTCGGCGTGGCGCTGGGTTACTTCGCCTACCGCCGCAACCTGCCATTGGCGCTGCGTTCGGCGCTGTACCCGATCTTCGGCGAGCGCATCCATGGCCGCATCGGCGACATGGTCGATGGCTTCGGCATCCTGGCGACGCTGATCTCCATGGTCACCAACCTTGGCATTGGTGCACTGGTGGTGCAGTCCGGCCTGGTCTACCTGTTCCACATCCCGGATACGCCGCAGGTGCTGGTGGCGATCGTGCTGGTGATGATGATCGTGGCCACCATCGGCGTCGTTGCCGGCGTGGAGAAGGGCATCGCCTGGTTGTCCAACCTCAACGTGCGCCTGCTGTGCCTGCTGCTGCTGTTCGTGTTGGCGACCGGCCCGACCCTGCACCTGTTCGACGGCCTGGTGCAGAACACCGGCGACTACCTGGGCGCGTTCGTGCGCAAGAGCTTCGACATGTACCTCAATGACCCGAAGGGGCGTGAGTGGATGGGTTCGTGGACGTTGTTCTACTGGGCGTGGTGGATTGCCTGGGCGCCGTTCGTGGGCTTGTTCGTGGCGCGCATCTCGCGCGGCCGCACCATCCGCGAAGTGATCATGGGCGTGCTGTTGATCCCGCTGGGTTTCACCCTGGCGTGGCTGTCGATCTTCGGCAACACCGCCATCGACCTGGTGCTGAACCATGGCCAAGCGGTACTGGGCGAAGTGGCCCAGCACGATGCGGCGATGACGCTGTTCAAGCTGCTGGAGTATCTGCCCGCGGCGCCGTACATCGCCGGTGCGGCGGTGGTGATTGGTTTCGTGTTGTTCCTGACCCCGGTTGATTCGGGCACGCTGATGATCGCCAACCTGTGCACCCGGCGTGTCGATGATGGCGTGGAGGATGGGCATGACGCGCCGATCTGGCTGCGCGTGTTCTGGGCGGCGGGCATCACTGTGGCCAGCGTCGGCCTGCTGTTGGCCGGCAACTTCAGCGCGATGCAGACGGCGGTGGTGCTGTGCGGCCTGCCGTTCTCGTTCATCCTGGCGTTCTACATGTGGGGTCTGCTGAAGGCGCTGCGTACCGACCCGGATGCGCCTCGACGTTGAGCGGGCATCCGGTGCGTATTCCGATGCCGCCGGAGATGCAGTAGAGCCAGGCCATGCCTGGCTGCGGAGAAACAGGAAGGGCCGGATCCGCGAGGATCCGGCCCTGCTTCTTGTAGAGCCGAGCCCATGCTCGGCTGATGCTGTGGCGATGTAGCCGAGCGCGGGCTCGGCTCTACAGTTGATGCGTTACTTGCTGGCCAGCTGGCGCAGCACGTACTGCAGCAGGCCACCGTGGCGGAAGTACTCCACTTCCTTCGGGGTCAGCAGCATCACCGACACTTCGAAGGTCTTCTTCGTGCCATCGGCCTTGGTCGCGGTGACCGTGGCGCGCTTGCTGGCGCCATCCTGCAGGCCAGTGACATCAATCACTTCCGAACCATCCAGGCCCAGCGACTGTGCGTTTTCGCCGTTGCGGAACTGCAGCGGCAGCACGCCCATGCCGACCAGGTTGGAACGGTGGATGCGCTCGAAGCTCTCGGCGATGACCGCCTTCACGCCCAGCAGCAGGGTGCCCTTGGCCGCCCAGTCACGCGACGAGCCGGTGCCGTATTCCTTGCCGGCCAGCACCACCAGCGGCACCTTGTCGGCCTTGTACTTCATCGCCGCGTCGTAGATCGCCAGCTTTTCCGGCTGGCCGCCATTGGTCGGGTAGTACAGGGTGTTGCCGCCTTCTTCGCCACCGAACATCAGGTTCTTGATGCGGATGTTGGCGAAGGTGCCGCGGACCATCACGTCATCGTTGCCGCGGCGGCTGCCATAGCTGTTGAAGTCGGCCGGCTGCACGCCGCGCTCCTGCAGGAAGCGGCCCGCCGGCGAATCCTTCTTGATGTTGCCGGCCGGGGAGATATGGTCGGTGGTGATGGAATCGCCGAACAGGCCCATCACCCGCGCGCCGTGCACATCATCGATGCTGCCGACCTGCATGGTCATGCCGTCGAAGTAGGGCGGATTCTTGATGTAGGTGGACGCATCGCTCCATTCGTACAGATCACCGTCCGGCGAGGCGATGGTGTTCCAGCGGGTATCGCCCTTGAACACGTCGGCATAGTTCTGCTTGAACATTTCCGGGCCGACGGTAGCGGCGATGACGTCGCCGATTTCCTTGTTGCTCGGCCAGATGTCGCGCAGGTACACCGGCTGGCCATCGCTGCCGGTGCCCAGCGGTTCGCTGGTCAGGTCGATGTCGGTGGTACCGGCGATGGCGTAGGCCACCACCAGCGGCGGGCTGGCCAGGTAGTTCATCTTCACTTCGGGGTGCACGCGGCCCTCGAAGTTGCGGTTGCCCGACAGCACCGAGGTCACCACCAGGTCGCCACTGGCGATACCGGCGCTGACTTCGGTCGGCAGCGGACCAGAATTACCGATGCAGGTGGTGCAGCCATAGCCGACCACATAGAAGCCGATCTTTTCCAGCTCGGTGAGAACGCCGGCCTTTTCCAGATAGTCGGTGACCACGCGCGAGCCTGGGCCGAGCGAGGTCTTGACCCACGGCTTGCGGTCCAAGCCCTTGGCGGCCGCGTTGCGGGCCAGCAGGCCGGCGCCGATCATCACCGCCGGGTTGGAGGTGTTGGTACACGAGGTGATGGCGGCGATGACCACCGCGCCATCCTTCAGCCGCACCTTCCTGCCGTCCATCTCGATGTCGGCATGGCCCTTGGCCAACTGCTCGTTGCCCACTGCGGCGCCGCCGCCTTCATTGACGAAGGTGGAGACATCCTCGCTGCGCTTGTCGCGGTTGGCGGTCATGCCGACCAGCGCGTCGCGGTAGTTCTTCTGCACGTCTTCCAGCAGCACACGGTCCTGCGGGCGCTTGGGGCCGGCCAGCGAGGGCTTCACCGTGCCCATGTCCAGTTCCAGCGTGGTGCTGTACTGCGCATGCGGGCTGTTGGCGTCGTGCCACAGGCCCTGCGCCTTGGCATAGGCTTCGACCAGGGCGATCTGCTCCTCGCTGCGGCCGGACAGGCGCAGGTAGGTCAGCGATTCGTTGTCGATCGGGAAGATGCCGCAGGTGGCGCCGTATTCCGGGGCCATGTTGCCGATGGTCGCGCGGTCGGCCAGCGGCAGGTGCTGCAGGCCGTCGCCATAGAACTCGACGAACTTGCCGACCACGCCGAGCTTGCGCAGCATCTGGGTGACGGTCAGCACCAGGTCGGTGGCGGTGGCGCCTTCGGGCAGCTTGCCGGTCAGCTTGAAGCCGACCACCTGCGGAATCAGCATCGACGAGGGCTGGCCGAGCATGGCTGCTTCTGCCTCGATGCCGCCCACGCCCCAACCGAGCACGCCGATGCCATTGATCATCGTGGTGTGGCTGTCGGTGCCGAACACGGTATCTGGGTAGGCGATGGCCTTGCCATCCTTGTCCGCGGTCATCACCACGCGGGCCAGGTTCTCCAGGTTGACCTGGTGGACGATGCCGGTGTTGGGCGGCACCACCTTGAAGTTGTCGAAGGCCTTCTGGCCCCAACGCAGGAAGCCGTAGCGTTCCTGGTTGCGCTGGAACTCGATCTTGCCGTTGAGGTCCAGCGCGTCGGGCTTGCCGAACACATCCACCTGCACCGAGTGGTCGATGACCAGTTCGGAGGGGATGAGCGGATTGATCTGTTCCGGGCGGCCGCCCAGCTTGACCACTGCATCGCGCATCGCGGCCAGGTCGACCACGCAGGGCACGCCGGTGAAGTCCTGCAGCACAACGCGTGCGGGCATGAAGGCGATTTCGGTGTCGGGCTCGGCGCTGGGCTGCCAGCGGGCGACGGCTTCGATGTGATCCTTGCCGACGGTGACGCCGCCATCTTCGTGCCGGAGCAGATTCTCCAGCAGGATCTTCATCGAGTAGGGCAGGTGGGAGATGTCGAAGCGCTGGCCCAGCTTGGGCAGGCTGAAGTAGTCGTAGGTCTTGCCGCCGACGTCCAGCTGGCTGCGGGTGGAGAACGAATCGCTCATGCGGGATGACTCCTCTTGCGGATGGCTTGCAGTGGCCCGCATGGGCGGGCCTGCTTGCGGTCGCCGCGGGCCTGGTGGCCCCGGTCCTCCCAGTATGAACCCCAATCTGAATGGATTCACTCGGGCCGGGTGCCGGCCTGCGGCATCGGTTCAAGACTACAGGGGGCGGTGTATGGCGTATGTCACGTTTGTGGCCGATCCTTTGCGAGGCAAGGGCTGGCGCAGGGCCGAGCCGGTTCAGGGTGGAAGTATGCCGGGGGAAGTATGTATAATTTGTGCATACTCTGGAGGGCCTACCGATGGAAGCCACTGTTGCAGAACGCGGACAGATCACCCTGCCCAAGGCGGTGCGTGATGCTCTCGGCCTGACCAAGGGCACGCTGCTGAAGGTCGAGCTGGACGGCAGCCGGATCATCCTGCGCAAGAGTGTTGACGATGCCATTTCACGGGCGCGCGGCAAGTTCGCGCTGGACGGCTTCGAATCGTCCGACGCGGCCGTGCGTTCGGTGCGCGACGAGGACTGACCGGTGATGATCGCCGTCGATTCGCCGGTACTGGTCGAGCTGCTCAGCAATGGTCCGCAGGCCGATGCCGTGGAAGCCATCCTCCGGCAGAGCCTGGTGGGTGGCCGCGTGGTGGTCTGTGGCGCGACTTTGGCCGAGGTCTGCGCATCGCTGCGCGGCGGCGCCGAAGTGCTCGAAGCGCTGGAAGAAATGGGCGTGCATTTCAATCCGATGGAAGCCAAGTCGGCGCTACGCGCCGGCGAGATGCACCGTCGCCACCGCCAGCGCGGCGGCAGCCGCCGCAGCCTCGACGAATTCATGGTTGGCGCCCACGCCCTGCTGCAGTGCGATGGCCTGATCACCTGGAACGACACGTTTTATCGCGACTACTTCAAGGGCCTGAAGCTGATCGTGCCGCAAGCCTGAGCCCACTTTTTATTCACCTCACGCATTACCCGGGAGTTGTCATGTTGGAAGCCTACCGCCACCACGTCGCCGAGCGCGCTGCGCTTGGCATCCCGCCCCTGCCGCTGACCGCGCAGCAGACGGCCGATGTCATCGAACTGCTGAAGAACCCGCCGCAGGGCGAGGCCGAGTTCCTGCTCGACCTGCTGACCCACCGCGTGCCGGCCGGCGTCGATGACGCTGCCAAGGTCAAGGCCTCGTACCTGGCCGCGATCGCCCTGGGCAGCGAGCAGAACCCGCTGATCAGCCGTGAGCGTGCCGCCGAGCTGCTGGGCACCATGCTGGGCGGTTACAACGTCGCGCCGCTGGTGCAGCTGCTGGACGATGCCGCCATCGGCACCATCGCCGCCAACGGTCTGAAGAAAACCCTGCTGGTGTTCGATGCCTTCCACGACGTGCAGGAAAAGGCCAAGGCCGGCAACGCCAACGCCCAGGCCGTACTGCAGAGCTGGGCCGATGCCGAGTGGTTCACCAGCAACCCGGAAGTGCCGCAGAGCCTGACCGTCACCGTGTTCAAGGTGCCGGGCGAGACCAACACCGACGACCTGTCGCCGGCACCGGACGCGACCACCCGCCCGGACATCCCGATGCACGCCCTGGCGATGCTGAAAAACAAGCGCGACGACGCGCCGTTCACCCCGGAAGAAGACGGCAAGCGTGGCCCGATCCAGCAGATCCTGTCGCTGAAGGACAAGGGCCACCTGGTCGCCTATGTCGGCGACGTGGTCGGCACCGGTTCCTCGCGCAAGTCGGCCACCAACAGCGTGCTGTGGTGGACCGGCGATGACATTCCGTACATCCCGAACAAGCGCGCCGGTGGCGTCTGCCTGGGTTCGAAGATCGCCCCGATCTTCTACAACACCATGGAAGATGCCGGCGCACTGCCGATCGAGCTGGACGTGTCGAAGATGGAGCACGGCGATGTGGTCGAGCTGCGTCCGTACGAAGGCAAGGCGCTGAAGAACGGCGAAGTGATCGCCGAATTCCAGGTCAAGTCCGAAGTGCTGTTCGACGAAGTGCGCGCCGGTGGCCGCATTCCGCTGATCATCGGCCGTGGCCTGACCGGCAAGGCGCGTGAAGCGCTGGGCCTGGCCCCGACCGATCTGTTCCGCCTGCCGGTGCAGCCGGCCGACACCGGCAAGGGCTTCTCGCTGGCGCAGAAGATGGTTGGCCGCGCCTGTGGCCTGCCGGAAGGCCAGGGCATGCGCCCGGGCACCTACTGCGAACCGAAGATGACCTCGGTGGGCTCGCAGGACACCACCGGCCCGATGACCCGCGACGAGCTGAAGGACCTGGCCTGCCTGGGCTTCTCGGCCGACCTGGTGATGCAGTCGTTCTGCCACACCGCAGCCTACCCGAAGCCGGTGGACGTCAAGACCCACCACACCCTGCCGGAGTTCATCTCCACCCGTGGCGGCATCTCGCTGCGTCCGGGCGACGGCGTGATCCACAGCTGGCTCAACCGCATGCTGCTGCCGGACACCGTCGGTACCGGCGGCGACTCGCACACCCGTTTCCCGGTGGGCATTTCGTTCCCGGCCGGTTCGGGCCTGGTCGCCTTCGCCGCTGCCACCGGCGTCATGCCGCTGGACATGCCGGAGTCGGTGCTGGTGCGCTTCAAGGGCAAGATGCAGCCGGGCGTGACCCTGCGTGACCTGGTCAACGCGATCCCGCTGTACGCGATCAAGTCGGGCCTGCTGACCGTGGCCAAGGCTGGCAAGAAGAACATCTTCTCCGGCCGCATCCTGGAAATCGAAGGCCTGCCGGAACTGAAGGTCGAACAGGCGTTCGAACTGTCCGACGCCTCGGCCGAACGTTCGGCCGCAGGCTGCTCGGTGCGCCTGAACAAGGAACCGATCATCGAGTACCTGACCAGCAACATCACGCTGCTGAAGTGGATGATTGCCGAGGGTTACCAGGATCCGCGTTCGCTGCAGCGTCGCATCGAGAAGATGGAAGCATGGCTGGCCAACCCGGAGCTGCTGGAGCCGGATGCCGACGCCGAGTACGCGGCCGTCATCGAGATCGACCTGGCCGACATCCACGAGCCGATCGTGGCCTGCCCGAACGATCCGGACGACGTGAAGACCCTGTCCGAAGTCGCCGGTGCCAAGATCGACGAAGTGTTCATCGGTTCGTGCATGACCAACATCGGTCACTTCCGCGCCGCTGCGAAGCTGCTGGAAGGCAAGCGCGACCTGCCGACCCGCCTGTGGGTGGCTCCGCCGACCAAGATGGACGCTTCGGAGCTGACCAAGGAAGGCGTGTACGGCACCTTCGGTGCGACCGGTGCACGCATGGAAATGCCGGGCTGCTCGCTGTGCATGGGCAACCAGGCGCAGATCCGCGAAGGCTCCACCGCGATGTCGACCTCGACCCGCAACTTCCCGAACCGCCTGGGCCGCAACACCAACGTGTACCTGGGTTCGGCGGAACTGGCGGCGATCTGCTCGCGCCTGGGCCGCATCCCGACCAAGGAAGAGTACATGGCCGATGTGGGCGTGATCGCCGCCAGCGGTGCGGAAATCTACCGTTACATGAACTTCGACCAGATCGAGGAATACCAGGACGTGGCCAACACGGTCGCCGCCTGAGGGTAGTGCCGGCCGCTGGCCGGCATCCAGCTGAAACGAAGAACCCCCGGTGAACGCCGGGGGTTTTTTGTTGTGCGGATGATGCCTGGTAGTGCCGGCCCCATGCCCGCACACGCGGGAGGTCAAGAACGTTGCCGGCCAGCGGCCGGCACTACCGGGGCGTCAGGCCTGGGTGACGGCGGCCGCTTCCTCGGTCACGGCCGGCGCGTCCGTCGGCAGCTCCGGTTCCGCGGCCGTTTCCGGCAACACGCCGTGGTCGGGGAACAGGCGCGGCAGTTCGGCGACGAAGCGGACCATGCAGGCTTCGGCGAACTCACGCGATGCGGCTTTCGCCTTGGCATAGTCATCGGCCTGCCATTCCTGCAGCGGGGCAACCCGTGCTTCATCCTGGCAGTGCACGCCCTGGCCGCCACTGGCGCTGCGGAACAGCTTGCGCACCAGCGGGAAGCCGATGGTTACATCGTGGCGCAGCTCATACGGGGTCTCTGCGTCGCTGAGCTTCTGGTACACCAGCGACCACTGACCGGCGCTGGCCTCCACGGTACGCTCGTCGCTGGGAATGGCGCCGGGATGCGCTGCGAAATAGAGCGCCAGCTGCTCACGAATCATGCCCGGCAATGCACCGTAGGCCGGGCTGGGCACGGATTGAATGTCGTCGCCACGGACGTTGTTCTTGCTGAAGCTGTTGCTGGTGCCGATGTCACCCACACCGGTGACGAACGCCAAGGCAGACAGCCCGACCTTGGCCGCGGTGACGGCAGCAGTGTCGGCGCGCATTACCAGGCGCAGGACAGGGTCGCCCACGCGATTGCCGTTGGGCCCAAGCCCCAGGCCGGAGGTGACCTTCACCCGTTGCAGGCTGCTGAGATCGGTGGCGGGCGCCGGAGCCGCTGCAACATTCTCGGCGGCGGGTGCGGCCACGGTTGCCGCTGCTTCATCAACGGATACAGCAGCCGTGGACGCAGCGTCCGATGCCTCTGGCGCCGGTGCGGCATTCGCCGCCGGATCGGGCGTTGCCTCGGTCTCGGCTACGGCGGCGGCGACAGGTGCGGGCGCTTCGTCGATGGCGTGGGCCGACGGAGCCAGCAGCAGGCAGGCCGCGATCGCGGCGGTGAGGCAGGTTGGGCGTAATGCCACGGTGGTACTCCTTGGGGAAAAATGATGGAGGCGCGCGCTGCGACTCACTGCGCCACGAATTCCTTGATCGGGAACGCCTTGCAGTGGCTCACCGCAGTGGCGATGTCGAGCGGAGCATCGGCGGCGGCATTGCGGCGCTGGTTCACTGACGCCGCTTCCTCCCACAGGCTGGGCAACACCTGCGGTGCATCCAGCACGCGTTGGCGAACGGCATCGTGCAGGACGCTGCTGTAGTCCGTGGCCGGTACCACCACGCACAGGCGAGTGCCGGGATTGCCGCTGGCCTGCTGCAGCATCTGCTGCAGTGCCTCGCTGCTGCCCGCATCGTCGCTCAGCTGCTTCGGCGCGCTGCCTTGGTTGGCATCCTGGATCTGCAGCTGGCCGGGGTTGAACAGCAGCACCTGCATGTCCTGGCGCGGCTCGATGCGGACCGGCGCGCGGGTGCCCTCACAGATGGTCGGGGTCGCCCGTGCCTGCTGCGGGGTCATGCTGCCGTCGGCATGCACCTGGCGGATATGCAGCCGACAGATCTTGTCGGCCACTTCAAATTCCACCTCGTAATCCTGGCCGGGCCTGGCCACGAACTGGCCCGACAGCTTGCCGTCGCAGTACAGGCGACTGCTTGCGTCGAAATGTGCCTCGAAGATCAGCGGCTTGCCACCGGGTACTTCGTATTCCTGGTAGCTGAGCATGGAGAACCGCTCGTTCTCCTTGCTGCGCAGGGTTTCCGTGACGGGGATGCCGAGCACGCCCTTGTCGCCGGCGTTGTTGTACTTGACGTCGATCCTGTCGCGGTAGTCTTCGCGGCAGGCGGCATCGGTGTACAGGGTGGTGGTCCGCCCCAGGGCGGCGTAGACGCGCACGCGTGCCGGTGGCACGACGCCGTCAGCGTAGGCGCTGACATCTTCAGCGGCCAACGGGCGCGGGTACATCGCGGGGATTCTCTTGACCAGCTTTTCGATGCATTTCATCGTGATCATCTGCGCGGCCGCCTTGAGCCGCGCGTAATCATTGGCTTGCCATGCGTCCAGAGTCGCCCGGTTGTCGCTGTCATTGCAGCTGATGATTTCCGCCAGCGTGCCGTCGGCACGGCGCTGCTGGATGGTGCTGGAGTGATTGAGGCAGTAGAGGGGATCCTTCCGCGTATTGCCCTGGTGCACCAGGGCCCATCTGTCCGCACTGAAGCGCAGGGTGCTGGCTTGGTTGGGCACAGCATCGGGGACGTGCCTGAAGTAGCCGCCCACCAGTGCCTTGGCCACCGACGGCATGAGGGTGATGGCGGGGCTGGCCTGGCTCTCGACGATGCTGCCGGGCAGGGTGTTGCGCCGGAAGTAGTCCGGCTCATTGCCGCTGAAGAGCAGTGCCAGTCCCTTCGGGGTGAGCGCCTCGCTGTCATCGGGGGTAACGATGCGCAGTGCTACATCCGGTGCGTGGACACGCTGCGATCCGGTATCCGGACCGCTCTGGATCTGGACCCGCTCGGTCCACGGTGCAACACCGTCCGTGACGGCGGCAGCGGCAGGGGTGGCCTGCGGCGATGGCGGCAGCCCGCCAGCGGCAGCCGTCAGTGCGACCAGCAGGGCGGTCGCCAGCAGGGATGATTGAATGCGGAAGGTACGCTGGGCCATCGTCAAGCTCCTTGAAAATCAAAACAGCCACGCCGACCCTTCCGGGGCCGGCGTCTGGAATACAGGGTGAGGCGGTGCGATGCGGTGGACGGTCAGCCGCGGGCCAGCGCCAGCAGCCGTTCGGTAATGCGCTCCAACGGCACCTGTTCCTCGGCCGCACCGAGCTTGAACGCGGCACCGGGCATGCCCCAGACCACGCTGGTGGCCTCGTCCTGCACCAGCGTCGGCGCACCGGCCTGGCGCATTTCCAGCAGGCCACGTGCGCCGTCATCGCCCATGCCGGTGAGGATGGCGCCGATGGCATTGCCGCCGGCGGCCTGCGCCACCGAACGGAACAGCACGTCCACGGCCGGCTTGTGCCGGTTCACCGCCGGGCCGTCGTCGACCCGGCAGCGCCAGCGCGCACCGTCGCGAATGATCCGCAGGTGCTTGCCGCCGGGAGGCAGGTAAGCGTGGCCGGGCAGCACTGCTTCGCCATCGCTGGCTTCGCGTACGGCCATCGCCGAGTGGCGGTCCAGGCGCTCGGCGAAGGCGGTGCTGAAACTGGCGGGCAGGTGCTGGGTCATCACCACTGCGGGACCGTCGGCGGGCATGCCTTCCAGCACCACGCGCAGTGCTTCGGTGCCGCCGGCCGACGAGCCGATGGCGATCAGGCGGTCGGTGGTGCGGAACTGCGTTGCTGCCGGACGCACGGCAGGGGCGGCGTCCAGCGTGAGTTTCGGTGTGGCAACGCGTACCAGCGGGCGCACCCGTGAGCGCGCGGCCATCTTCACCTTGGCGATGATTTCATCGGCATAGGCCTGCAGGCCACGGGCTACATCAAGCTTGGGCTTGGAGACGAAGTCCACCGCGCCCAGACCGAGCGCCTGCAGGGTGGTATCGGCACCGCGCTCGGTCAGCGACGAGATCATCACCACCGGCAGCGGGTGCAGGCGCATCAGGTTTTCAAGGAACGCCAGGCCGTCCATGCGTGGCATTTCCACGTCCAGGGTGATCACGTCCGGAGCCAGGCGCTTGATCTTCTCGCGCGCCAGCAGCGGGTCGGCCGCGGTGCCGACCACGTCGATGGCCGGATCGCTGGACAGGATTTCGGTGAGCATCTGCCGCACGACGGCGGAATCGTCGACGATCAGGACCCGGCAGGGGGCGTTGCCGGTCAGGGTCATTCGAACAGCTCCACGCCACCGGTGACCGGGGCCTTGGACAGGCGTGCGCGCACCGCCGATTCGGTCGCGGCCACTTCGGCTTCGTGGGCGTGCGGCAGGCGCTGCACGACGACGCGGCCGGTATCGGCGAAGAACCAGATCTTGCGCGGGTGGATGCCGCACAGGTCCTCGGCGAGGATCGGGATGTGTTCGGCCTGCAGGTACTGGCGCACGAACTCGGCGTTGCGCGTGCCTACCGGATTGCTGGTGAAGCCCTTCAGCACGTTGGCGCCGCCGAATACCTTCGCCTCGATGCGCTTGCGATGTGCGCCACGCTTGAGCATGTCGTTGATCAGCAGTTCCATCGCGTAGCTGCCATAGCGCGCCGGCGCGCCGTCGCCAGCGTTGCCCTCGGGCAGCAGGAAATGGTTCATGCCACCGATCTTCAGCACCGGGTCGCGCAGGCACGCGGCCACGCACGAGCCCAGCGTCGTGGTCAGCGCGGTGGTGTCATCCACCACCAGGTACTGGGTCGGCAGCAGCTTGGCGGCGAGAGTCTTGAAGCGTGCGTCCTGGTAGCGCATCACATCGTCGGTGCGCAGCGATGCATTCATGCGCGGGCTCCCTGCGCGCGTCGGTACAGGGTACGGCCGCAGGGCTGGATCAGATCGGCAGCGTGCAGGTAGTTCTCCGAGTGGCCGGTGTAGAGCAGACCGTCGTCGGCCAGATGATTGACCAAGCGGCCAAGAATCGCGCGCTGGGTCGGCTTGTCGAAGTAGATCATTACGTTTCGGCAGAACAGCGCATCGAACGGGCCGCCGACGTCGTAGCGCGGTGCCAGCAGGTTCAACGGGCGGAACTCGATCAGCTCGCGCAGCGCCGGCAGCACGCGGCACTGGCCTTCATTGGGACCACTGCCGCGCTGGAAGTAGCGGCGACGCAGGTCCGGATCGAGGCCGGCGACGCGGTCGATGTTGTAGACACCGCGCCCGGCGGTGGCCAGCACCTGGGTATCGACGTCGGTGGCGACAATGCGCACCGGCGGCTTCAGGGTGCCGAACGCTTCGCAGGCGGTGATCGCCATCGAGTAGGGCTCTTCACCGGTGGAGGCGGCGCACGACCACAGCAGCAGCGAGCCGCGCCCGTTGCGCTGCTGCAGTTCCTCGCGCAGCTTGTCGAAATGGTGCGGCTCGCGGAAGAACGCGGTGAGATTGGTGGTCAGCGCATTGGTGAATGCCTGCCACTCGTCACCATCGCCCTGTTCCAGGTGGTCCAGGTACTGCTGGAAGCTGCGCATGCCCAGCGTGCGCAGGCGGCGCGACAGGCGTCCGTACACCATGTCACGCTTGGCCGGGGCGAGGGCAATGCCCACGCGCTGGTAGATCAGGTCGCAGACGCGGCGGAAATCACGGTCGGCGAACTCGAATTCGCGCGTACCGCTGACGATGGGGGTAGGGCTCTGCACGGGTGACGTGTCCATCGGCGGGGCGGCGGCCGCAGCCGCCGCGAGGATCAGAATTCCTGCCAGTCGCCGTCGTTGGAAACGACGGTGCTGGAGTGGGTACGGCGGATCGGTGCGGGCGTCGACAGCGGCTGCGAGGCCGCGGGGCTGGCGGCCTTCGGTGCGACCTTCGCGGTCACCGCCTTCACTGCGACGGCGACCTGGTTGTCGAGGCGGAAGATCGCCACGGCGTCGGCCAGCTGCGCGGCCTGCTCTTCCATCGCACGTGCGGCGGCGGTGGCTTCTTCCACCAGCGCGGCGTTCTGCTGGGTGGTTTCATCCATCTGCACCACGGTCTGGTTGACCTGTTCGATGCCGGCCGACTGTTCCTGCGAGGCAGCGGAGATCTCGGCCATGATGTCGGTCACGCGCTGCACCGAGGCGACGATCTCGCCCATGGTGCTGCCGGCCTGGTGGACCAGGCTGGAGCCTTCGGCGACCTTGCCGACCGAATCATCGATCAGGCCCTTGATCTCCTTGGCGGCGGCGGCCGAGCGCTGGGCGAGGGTACGCACCTCGCTGGCGACCACGGCGAAGCCACGGCCCTGTTCGCCGGCACGGGCGGCTTCGACTGCGGCATTCAGCGCCAGGATGTTGGTCTGGAAGGCGATGCCGTCGATCACCGAAATGATCTCGGCGATCTTCTTGGAGGAGGCTTCGATGGCCGACATGGTGGTGACCACCTGGCCGACCACTTCGCCGCCCTGCGAGGCCACGCCATGCGCACCGATGGCGAGCTGGTTGGCCTGGCGTGCGTGCTCGGCGTTCTGGCGCACGGTGGAGGTCAGTTCCTCCATCGACGCGGCGGTTTCTTCCAGGTTGGCGGCCTGCTGCTCGGTGCGGCGCGACAGGTCACTGTTGCCCGAGGCGATTTCGCCGGCCGACAGGGTGATGCTGGAGGCGCTGAGCTGGATCTGGCCAACGATCTGGGTCAGCTGGCTGACCGTGGCGTTGGCATCGTCACGCATGCGCGCGAACACACCCTGGTAGTCACCGTGCATGCGCGCGGTCAGGTCACCGTCGGCGATCGACGACAGCAGCTGTGAGAGCTTGCCGAGGTTGTCATCACTGACCGCCATCATGGCGTTGAGGTTTTCCAGCATGGTGCGGAAATCGTGATCGAAGCGCTGTGCGTCGCCGCGCTGGCTGAAGTCACCGGCGGCTGCGGCGCTGGCCAGCTGCTTGATCTCGGCATTGATGCGGCCGAGGTTGGCCTTGACCGTGTCGACGGTGGTGGTCATCGCCGCCTTCTCGCCCGGGTAGCGGGCGATGTCGCTGCTGAGGTCGCCGACGGCGTACTGCTGCACGACGTTCAGTACATCGTGCAGGGTCTGCACGTGGCTGCCGACGAGGACATTGGTTTCCTGCACCATCAGTCCGTATTCGCCGGGGAAGGCGCTGGCGTCGATACGGTAGCTGAGTTCACCTTCATCGTGACGGCGCGCCATCTCGCGCTGGCCACTGATGACCGCGTGCAGTTGCTGCTGCATGCGTGACATCGCTTCGAGCAGGCGACCGGGTTCGTCATGCGGCTGCGGACCGATGTGGCTGTCCAGCTTGCCGCCGGCGATGCCCTCTGCGACGGCAGTGGCCTGCTTCAGCGGACGCGCGATGCGGTTGCCGATGACCCAGCTCAATGCGAGCACGATCAGCACCAGCACGCCGCCGGCCAGGGTCATGATGGCGGTGAAGACCAGTGCCTGCTGCTGCACGTCATCCATGTAGACGCCGCTGCTGACCACCCAGTTCCACGGCTTGAACAGGCCGGCATAGGCGACCTTTTCGATCTCGCCCTTCTCCCCCGGCTTGGCCCAGCGATAGGCGACGAAGCCGCCGCCGGCCTTGGCCGCTTCGATCTGGTCGTAGTAGATGCGGATGCCATCGCCGGTACGGAAATCCTTCATGTCCTTGCCCACCAGATCCTTGCGGAACGGGTGCATGAGCACGTGATAGCCGGTGTCGTAGATGTTGTAGTAGTAGGTATCGTTGTGCGCGCGCATGACTTCCAGCGCCTGCAGCGCGGCGGCCTTGGCGGCTTCTTCGCTGAGCTCACCGGTTCCGGCGAGGCGGTGGTAGTGGTCGAGGATGCCGTAACTCAGTTCGACCTGGGTCTTCAGCGAAGACTTGCGGGTATCGGTGAGGTCCAGATACTGCATGCGGGCAGCGATCACCGAGAGCGCGATCACGCCAAGCGCGATCAGCAGCGTGAGCAGATTGAGCTTGCGCCGGACGGAGAGATTGCTGAAGTAGTGTTGCCAGCGATGCAGGAGATTCATCGAGCAGTACCCGGGTCGTGGTGGGTGGAGGCGCCGGTGCTGGTCGGGAGCAGCGGTGACATGACCGTTATCGGCCGCGGGGGCGGGGGATTGAGGCGGGCTGTTCGAACGTATTCAGGTTTGCTTGCAGCGGCGGCTGCGGCGCTGCCTGCGGCAGGCTTTGAAGCAACAGCAACAGCAACAGCAACAGCAACGGCAACGGCGGTTGGTCGGCTCTGCGATGTTGAGAGGGAGCCGCGCGGGGATGGGCTGGCGGGACACGCCGTAAACCCATCCATGGGGGCTCGATGGCGCCATCCATGGCGCCATCCATGGCGCCAACGGTCCCGCCAGCCCATCCCCGCACGACTCATCCGGCATTCCAATGTCGGACGGCAAGAGCGTTGGGTTTCCAGGTGGAAAGAGGGGTCAGATCCGTTTTCCTGCGGAAAACGGATCTGACCCCGGAAATGGTGCGGCTGGTGCTCTTGCTCTTCCTTCTTCAATCCGTGGTGGATCGCGCACGGAAACCGTCCGTGGCCGGGAGGGTGGGTTGCGCAGGGGCGTGAGCCGCATGGATGCAGCGACCGAGCTTACATGGACGTACTTGCAGCGGCCCCTGCGCAGCCCACCCTCCCGGCCAACCTGCAGCGGACATGCGTATTTCGCGATTCACCACGAGGGGCTTCGCCGTTGGCTGGACATCTAGATACCCCGTAAACGAAAACGCCCCGGCGTAGGGCCAGGGCGTCGTCGTACGTCAGGTCAGGCAGGAATCAGAACTCCTGCCAGTCTCCATCGGCCAGTTCGGTGGCCATCGGGCGGCCGCCAGCGGTGCGACGGGCCGGCGGCGCGACCGGGGCCGGGGCGGCCGGTGCAACAGCACGAGGACCCGGTGCTGCTGCACGTGCTGCCGGCGTGCGCGTGGCGACCAGTATTTCGGCTTCGTCGACCACGAAGATCGATACCGCCTCGCTCAGATGACCCGCCTGTTCTTCCATCGCCCGTGCAGCAGCAGTGGCTTCTTCCACCAGCGCGGCGTTCTGCTGGGTGGTTTCATCCATCTGCACCACGGTCTGGTTGACCTGCTCGATGCCGGCGCTCTGCTCCTGCGAGGCAGCGGAGATCTCGGACATGATGTCGGTGACGCGCTGCACCGAGGCGACGATCTCGCCCATGGTGGCGCCGGCCTTGTGCACCAGTGCGGAACCATCATTGACCTTGCCGACCGAGTCGTCGATCAGGCCCTTGATTTCCTTGGCTGCTGCAGCCGAACGCTGGGCGAGGGTACGCACTTCGCTGGCGACCACGGCGAAGCCACGGCCCTGTTCGCCGGCACGGGCGGCTTCCACTGCGGCGTTCAGCGCCAGGATGTTGGTCTGGAAGGCGATGCCGTCGATCACCGAGATGATCTCGGCGATCTTCTTCGACGAGGCCTGGATGGCCGACATGGTCGTGACCACCTGGCCAACGACTTCACCGCCCTGCGAAGCCACGCCGTGCGCGCCGATGGCAAGCTGGTTGGCCTGGCGGGCGTGCTCGGCGTTCTGGCGCACGGTGGAGGTCAATTCCTCCATCGAGGCGGCGGTTTCTTCCAGATTAGCGGCCTGCTGTTCGGTACGGCGCGACAGGTCGCTGTTGCCGGAAGCAATTTCGCCGGCGGCGGAGCTGATCGCACGGCTGGACTGCTTGATGCGGGTGACGATCTCGCTCAGCTGCGCGGCGGTGGCATTGGCATCGTCGCGCATGCGGGCGAACACGCCCTGGTAGTCGCCGTGCATGCGCACGGTCAGGTCGCCCTGCGACAGCGCTGAAAGCAGGCCGGAAATCTGTTCGATGCTGCCCGAGTTGGCGTCCAGCAGGCCGTTGATCTGCTGGGCCAGCTGCAGGAAGAAGCCTTCCTTGTCGCTGGCATCGATGCGGCCGGACAGGTCGCCGGCAGCGGCCTGGGCGATCACGCGTGCCACTTCCGCCTCGACCTGCGCTTCCTGGGTGCGGTCGCGCCATTCCACCACATAGCCGACGGTGTCGCCGTCTTCGTTGCGGATGGTCGACACGACCTGGGCGAACTGGGCATCGCCGTACTGCATCGGGCGGCGGGCAACGCCATGCTGCTTGAGGTTGGCCAGCAGGGTATTGTCCATCTCGCCACGGTGCTCGAGCACGGTGACCGGCTTGCCGACCAGCGAGGCGTGAACGTCGAAGTCGGGCAGGTCGCGGCGCAGCTCGTCCTGGTACTGGGCGAGGGTCTGCTGCAGGGCGCGGTTGCTGTAGACGATGGTGTTGTCGGGGTCGGTCAGGTAGACGCCGGTCGAGCTGTAATCCAGCGCGGTGCGGATGCGCAGGTTCTCGCGGGCGATGGCCTGGTCGGTTTCGATGCGCTCGCGGAGGTCGCGCTGCATGCGCTGCATGGCCTGCATCAGCTCGCCCACTTCGTCCTGGCGGCTGACATCGATGTGACCATCGAGCTTGCCACCGGCGACATCGTTGGCCACCGAAACGGCGCCACGCACGCTGCCGACCAGGGCGCGGGCGAACAGCCACACCAGCACCAGGCCCAGGGCGGCGCCGCCGAGCAGCGCGATCACGGTCAGCGCGGCCGAGGCGGAGTAGGTGGAGGCGGCTTCGTCGCGCGAGGCGCGGGCGAGGCGGTTGTCTTCGGCGATCAGCGCTTCCAGCGCGGCGCCCGCCTTGCGGTGTTTGGTGCGGGTCTCGCCGACGAAGGTGTCGATCGCATCGTCGGGCAGGTCCAGTTCCAGCATTTCGGTGACGCTGTCATAGGAGGCCAGCGCGTCCTTCCAGTCCTTGGCGAAGGTGTCGAACAGCTTCTTCTGCTGTGCGTTGTCGACCAGCTTCGGATAGTCCTTGATCGACTTGTCCATGCTGGTGCGCAGTTCGACGGTCCGCTTGCGGGCGTCAGCCTTGACGTCGTCGCTGGCGCGGATCAGCTGCTGGTAGGCGCTGTTGCGGTACTCGCCGAGCATGCCGCGCATTTCGCCTGCCATGCGGATGCTCTCCATCCGCGAACCCGCCAGTTCGGTGGTCACGTTGTTCAGCGAATGCAGGCCACGGTAGGCGACGATGCCCTGCAGCAGCATCACCAGCAAGAGGACACCGAAGGTCAGCATGAGCTTCGGCATCAGTTTCAGGTTGTTGATCCACGGCATGGGCGTTGCGATCTCCTAAGGCAGACGCGGCCGGGCGCGGGGCCCGGTTGCAGCAGCCGCGCCGGCACGCTGGCCGGCGCGGTCTGACGGACAGCGGATTACTTGATGTTGGCCAGCTTCAGGCTGGACGGCGAGCTGACTTCGATTTCCGCACGCGAAGCATCGCGCTGGATCTTGCCGATCACGCACACGGTCTTGCCTTCCAGGGTTTCCAGCGGGAAGGAGAACTTGCCGCGGTTCTCGCCGGCGATACGTGCCGAGAAGGTGTGGCGCGGGAAGGCGCCGCCCATGTACAGGAAGGTCGGCTGGCCTTCGGAACCTTCTGCGAAGCGGGCCTTTTCGACCTTGCCGCAGACCATGCCGTCCTTGCCGACGGCGCGCGGTGCCATCTCCGGCGGAATCATCTCGGCCGACTGCGCGAAGGCGGAGGAAGCGGTGGTGGCCAGGACGGCAGCCGAAACGAACGCAAGCAGGGACTTCATCGGGGTGATTCTCCGGGGATGGTGATGGTGGATCCGGCCTTGGCGCGTTCCTGCGCGACCGGCTTCTGTCCCCCTATCGGCATGGATGGGGGGAACTGAAGGGCTGCGTAACAGAAACGTGAAGAAGGTCCGTTTGTTCAGGCGGCGGCGTCTTCGACGACGTGGGTCTGGCCCATGTCGGCGCTGTCCAGCAGGGTTTCGATATCCAGCAGGATCAACATGCGGTCGTCATGGGTACCGATGCCGGAGATGAATCGGGTGTCGACGGCGGCGCCGAATTCCGGGGTCGGGCGGATCTGCTCGGCCGACAACGGGATCACGTCGGAGACGCTGTCGACCACGATGCCGACCACGCGGTCTTCCACGTTGAGCACGATCATCACGGTGAAGGCGTCGTAGCGGGCATCTTCCAGGCGCAGCTTCAGGCGCAGGTCGATCACCGGCACGATGGTGCCGCGCAGGTTGATGACACCCTTGATGTAGTCCGGGGCATCGGGGACGCGGGTGACGGCGTCATAGCCACGGATTTCCTGCACCTTGAGGATGTCCACGCCGTAGTGCTCGGCACCGAGGGTGAAGCTGAGGAATTCGCCATCGGCGCCGGCGGCGGAGCTGTTCTTGTCGTTCATCGAGGGGTCCTTGTTCTGCCGGAAGTGCCGGTGTCAGGCTCGATATCGGCCCCGCGGTGGGGGACTTTAGAGATCTGGTGGTGCTGGCCGCGGGCCGGCAATTCCTGCATCCACGCATGGCGTGGATCTACCAGGAACCATGCATCCACGCATGGCGTGGATCTACCAGGAACCATGAATCCACGCATGGCGTGGATCTACCAGGAACCATGAATCCACGCATGGCGTGGATCTGCCGGGGCCATGAATCCACGCAGGGCGTGGATCTACCTGGGATGGGTAGTGCCGGCCGCTGGCCGGCAGATGCCGCCGTGGGTGCTTCAGAGCTCGCCGTTGCGGCGTGCCTTGCGCTGGCGGTCGATGCGGAAGATGTAGCGCTGGATGGCGCTGTCGCCACCGCGCGGCAGGTCGTCGAAGCGCATGCCGACGCGCTTGACCTCGGTGCCGTTGGGCAGGCGTTGCGGCAGCAGGTTGCAGACCACAAGTTCGATCTGCAGGTCCGGGCCATCGGGCATCGACAGCTGCGCCCGGTAGCGCTGTTGCAGGCTGAAGATCGCGCAGTCGGTGGGTACGGTCACCGCCAGCCCGCCGCCACTGATGTCCACTACCCGCATCGACAACGCTTCGGCGCGGGCCTCGCCCGGGGGCAGCAGCAACTGCGGTGAATCGGTGATGGGGGTCTCCAGGCGGTACATTTCACGCCGTTGCAGGTGCACCAGCTCCTCGGGGAACGGTGCCCGGAAGGCGACGTGGCCTTCGTTGTCCACGCGCTGCAGGTCATGCAGGCGGAAACGCACCAGTACCCGTTCCAGCTGGGCGAAACAAAGCAGGTGGTCAGCCTGTTCGGCGGCGCGGTTGGAGGCTTCCTGCGGGCTGCCATCGAGCAACAGGATGTCCTCGTCCTCGTTCAGTTCGAGCAGGGCCGTCGGGAAGGAGCGGTCGCGGCCATCGATATGGGCGTTGATCAGTGATCGCTGCTCGATCAGGGAACGCAGCAGCTGCCGCACCTGGCGGGGATTGCGGACCAGAAAGCGATCGTCGGCGGCGTCGGCCGCATGGACTTCGGGCGGTGCAGTGTCGTGGCCGTCGGACATGGAATCTGTGGTCAGGGGCGGGCGCCAACGCGTGTGGGCGCGTGGCTCGAAAGAAGTATCGGCTGCGTTGCGGATTTATGTAGCACCGGACGCGTTCGCCTGCTTCGTTGCGCCATGCCGGAAGCCGAAGGGCAAGCTGGACGCTGGGACCGGGCATGGCCCGGCGCCAGCTGTCCGCTGTCGGGGTGGCGCGGGGCCACCCCGATGCTGCGATCAGAACTCCTGCCAGTCGCCGTCGCCGGCCAGCACCGGCTGTGCAACGGGCTTGCGCACGCGCGATGGCGTGGCGATGGGGGCGGACGCCGCTTTGCGCGGAGCACTGCCGGCTGTGGCCATCGCTGCACGCGGCATCGCATTGCCTGCACCCGGTGCGGCCAGGCGGAAGCGTGCAACGGCTTCGCCCAGCTGCGCGGCCTGGTCTTCCATCGCCCGTGCTGCAGCAGTGGCTTCTTCCACCAGCGCGGCGTTCTGCTGGGTGGTTTCATCCATCTGCACCACGGTCTGGTTGACCTGCTCGATGCCCGCCGACTGTTCCTGCGAGGCGGCAGAAATCTCGGCCATGATGTCGGTCACGCGCTGCACCGAGGCGACGATCTCGCCCATGGTGCTGCCGGCCTGGTGGACCAGGCTGGAGCCTTCGGCGACCTTGCCGACCGATTCGTCGATCAGGCCCTTGATCTCCTTGGCGGCGGCGGCCGAGCGCTGGGCGAGGGTACGCACCTCGCTGGCGACCACGGCGAAGCCACGGCCCTGTTCACCGGCACGGGCGGCTTCCACCGCAGCGTTCAGCGCCAGGATGTTGGTCTGGAAGGCGATGCCATCGATGACCGAGATGATCTCGGCGATCTTCTTCGAGGACGCTTCGATGGCCGACATGGTGGTGACCACCTGGCCGACCACTTCGCCGCCCTGCGAGGCCACGCCGTGCGCGCCGATGGCAAGCTGGTTGGCCTGGCGGGCGTGCTCGGCGTTCTGGCGCACGGTGGAGGTCAGCTCCTCCATCGAGGCCGCGGTTTCTTCCAGATTCGCGGCCTGCTGTTCGGTACGGCGCGACAGGTCGCTGTTGCCCGAGGCGATTTCGCCTGAGGCCAGGGTGATGCTGGAGGTGCTGGCCTGGATCTGGCTGACGATCTGGGTCAGCTGGGCAACCGTGGTGTTGGCATCATCGCGCATGCGGGCGAACACGCCGTGGAACTGGCCGTCCATGCGTGCGGTTAGGTCCCCCGCGGCGATCGCCTGCAGCAGCTGCGACAGCTGGCCCAGGTTGCCGTCGGCAACCTGCATCATGCTGTTCAACTGCTCGATCATCACGCGGAAATCGTGATCGAAGCGCTGCGCATCGCCACGCTGGCTGAAGTCGCCGGCGGCGGCGGCCGAGGCCAACTGCTGGATCTGCGTGTTGATCGCCAGCAGGCTGGCCTTGGCCGCATCCATCGATTCGTGCAGGATCGCGCGGCTGCCCGGCAACCGGCGCGCATCGGGGGCGAGGTTGCCGGTGGCGTACTGGTTGAGCACATCGATGGCATCGCGGATCGCATCGAGGTGCTCGAAGATCACCGTGTTGATGCCGCCGGCGAGCTGGCCATAGACGCCCGGGAAGTCTTCCGGAATGCGGTGGCTGATATCGGGACCGGCATGCATCTGTGCCATCAGCTGGGTCTGCTCGGAGAAGCGACGCAGCATCGCGGTCATCTCTGCGGTGGCGGCCAGCATGCGGCCCGCCTCATCCTTGCCGGTGGCCTGGGTGGTGACGCTGAGATCGCCCCGGGCGACGGCCTGGATGGCATGCACGGCCTTGCCCAGCGGACCGACCACGGCGCGCGAGATGACCACGGCCAGGGTGGCGGCGACCACGACCAGCAGCACGATGGCGGCGATGATGGCCAGCATGCTGTTGCGGTGGGTGGCGTTGGCGTCGTCGATCTTGCCCTGCATCTGGGTTCCCAGCAGCGCACCCAGCGCCTTCAGGTCCTCAAAGGCCTTGCGGCGCAGCGGGCGCGACTGCTCATCGGAAATCTGCCGGGCGGCCTCGCCATCACCCGCTGTCGCCGCTTCGCGCAGCTTGGTATTGGCGGCGAAGTAGCCATCAACGTCGGCCTGCACGGCCTGGTACAGCGTGCGCTCCTTGTCGCCGGCCGGCAGCTTGGCATAGGCGGCCAGCTGCTCGCGCACTACGGCAGCGGTGTCGTTCATGCGCTTGTTGTAGTCGGCCACCTTTTCCGGCTGGTCCAGCATGCTGATCTGGGCCAGTTCATAGGTGCGGAACTCACCCAGCTGCGAGCGCACTTCACCGAGGTACTGCACCGATGGGATGTCGTTGGTCGCCATCGAGGTCAGCTTGGCATTGGCTTCGGACAGGCGGACCAGGGCGAATGCACCCAGCACGACGGTCATCAGGGTGGTCAGGGTGAATCCCACAGCCAGCTTGCGGGCGATGGGCAGATCGTGGAACCACTTCATGCAGGGTGCTCCAAGGTGGGCAGAATGCTGGCGGCGGCGCCGCTGGCAAAAAGGTCGTTGCAGGAGGGAACGGTCGTGCCGGGTGGGGGTTCGGTGACTGCCGTCATGCCGAGATAGCGGCGCCTGTGCGGCGGACTTTATGGACCTGTGTCACATTCGCTGGCGTAGGGAGATGCAACGCAAAGCACGCTATGGCGGGGCTTTCGCATCGATATCGTGGTTTCAGGCGAAACCATGCGGATGATGGGGTTCACAGTGCGGGTTGACGGAGTTCACACCAGACCGCGCAGCCCTGTCAGGCGCGAAGGAGGGGGTGTTGTACGCGCGCGCAAATAGAAACCGCCGCCCCGGAGGGCGGCGGTCAGGCACAGCGCGCGGAGCGGCTCAGGCGGCCTGCGGCACCCGCAGCGAACGCACCAGGCCGCCGATGTCGACGATCAGGGCGACGCGGCCGTCGCCGAGGATGGTGGCGCCGGATACGCCACCGATGCGGCGGTAGTTGTTCTCGATGTTCTTCACCACGACCTGCTGCTGGCCCACCAGTTCGTCCACTTCCAGCGCGATCTTCTGGCCATCACCTTCCACCACCACCACCAGCGATTCACTGCCGGGTGCGCGCTGTCCATAGCCGTAGTACTCGCTCAGCGACAGGATCGGCAGGTACTCACCACGCACGCGCAGCACGCGGCCTTCGCCGGCCATGCTGCGGATGTCCTCGGGCTGCGGCTGCAGTGCTTCGAGCACGTAGGCCAGGGGCAGGATCAGGGTTTCGCCGGCCACCGCCACGGTCATGCCGTCGAGGATGGCCAGGGTCAGCGGCAGCCGGATCAGCGTACGGGTGCCGGTGCCGAGGCCGCTTTCAATCTGCACCTCGCCACCGAGCGCCTGGATGTTGCGGCGGACCACGTCCATGCCGACGCCACGGCCGGACAGGTCGGTGACCGCATCGGCGGTGGAGAAGCCGGGCTGGAAGATCAGGTCCCAGACCTGGGAATCGGTCGGATTGTCCGGCACGGCCAGGCCGCGCTCGTGCGCCTTGGCCAGGATCTTCTCGCGATTCAGGCCGCGACCGTCGTCGCTGACCTCGATGACGATGTGACCGCCCTGGTGCGAAGCGGCCAGGGTGATCGTGCCGGTCTCGTCCTTGCCGGCATCGCGACGCACGTCGGGCATTTCCAGGCCGTGGTCGATGGAGTTGCGGACCAGATGCACCAGCGGATCGGCGATCTTTTCGATCAGGCCCTTGTCCAGTTCGGTGCCTTCGCCGATCGTGCGCAGGCGCACGTGCTTGCCGAGGCGGCCGGACAGGTCGCGGACCAGGCGCGGGAAGCGGCGGAAGACTGCATCGACCGGCAGCATGCGCACGCCGATCACCGCTTCCTGCAGGTCGCGGGTATTGCGTTCAAGCAGGTCCAGGCCAGCGAACAGGCTCTCGGCATGGACCGGATCCAGCGCGTGCGAGACCTGCTTGAGCATGGCCTGAGTGATGACCAGTTCGCCGACCAGGTTGATCAGTGCATCGACCTTGTCGACGCTGACGCGGATGGAGGTTTCCGCTTCCTGGCTGGTGCCGGCGCTCGCCGTCGGTGCGGCAGCGGCAGGTGCGACGGCGGCCACCGGCGCGGCAGCCGGTGCCTGCGTCGCCAGGTTTGGCGGTGCGGCCGGACGGATGTCCAGCTCGCAGTCGTCCAGCACCCAGGCGAAGGTATCTTCGATCTTGCTGCGCGGCACCTTGCCGACCAGGCCCAGGTCCCACGCAAGGTGGGCTTCGAGTGGATCGAGCTGGGTAAAACCGGGTAGGCGATCCATGCGTGCGGCCACCTGCAGCGAACCCAGGTGTTCCAGTTCGCGGATGATGCGCAGCGGGTCGTTGCCGCTCATGAACAGCGACGGCGCCGGGGTGAAGCCGATCTGCCAGGCTTCCGGCGTGTCGTCGACCTTGCTGGCGGCGGCCGGCGCAGCGGCGGCTGGCGCATGGCCGGACAGCACCGATTCCAGGCGCGCCTTCACCGCGGCAACCGCTGCGGGGTCGGCGGGCTGGCCGTGCTCGGCCTCGCGCAACAGGGCACGCAGCACGTCCACCGACGACAGCATCGCATCGACGGCGTTGCCTTCCAGCGCGCGCTTGCCGGCACGCAGCTCATCCAGCAGCGTCTCCAGCACGTGGGTCAACCCGGCGATGGCATCGAAGCCGAACGTGCCGGCGCCACCCTTGATGGAGTGGGCCGCACGGAACACTGAGTTGATGATCTCCGGGTCCTGTTGTCCCGATTCCAGGGCCAGCAGGCCAGCCTCCATGGCGTCGAGGCCTTCGCGGCTCTCCTCGAAGAAAGTGGCGTGGAAGCGTTGCAGGTCCATGCTCATGGCAGTGGCGATCCGGAAGCGAAGAGGGGGAGCAGTGCGGGGCGATCAGCCCAGCACTTTCTGCACGGTGGCGACCAGCTGTTCGGGATTGAACGGCTTGACCAGCCAGCCGGTGGCACCGGCGGCCTTGCCTTCGGACTTCTTGTCCGCGGCCGATTCGGTGGTCAGCATCAACATCGGCGTGAACTTGTAGTCCGGCAGCTGGCGCAGTTCGCGGATCAGCGCGATGCCGTCCATGTTCGGCATGTTGACGTCGGTGACCACCGCATTGAAGCGCTGGCCCTTGGCACGTCCGAGCGCGACCGCGCCGTCTTCAGCTTCTTCGACGGCAAAACCGGCCGAGGTGAGGGCGAAGGAAACCATCTGGCGCATCGACGCCGAATCGTCCACCACCAAGATACGTGCGCTCATGCAGCGTTCTCCACAGATTTCAGGTTGTCATGGGGTACGTCCAGGCCCAGGGCCTGGGTGACGCCCAACAGGCGTGCAGCGTCACGGAAGGTTGCAGTGCAACCGTGGAAGCCGGTGCCCAGGCCTGCCTCGCGGCGGGCCTGCACGAAGGCACACAGCACCTGCACGCTGGCGGTATGGATGCGACCGACCTGGCTTGCATCCAGGGTCAGCTCGCCTGCTTCCGCCACCAAGGGCGAAAGGCGGTTCTTGAGCTCGGTGCTGCTCTCGATGCCGAGATCCTCACCCAGTTCGACAGTGCTCATCGTTGCTCCGGACAAACGGTTCCAGCATTCATAACGGCACCGCGCGGTAGTTCTTTAGGGGCGTGATCGGCGCGAAGTGCCGATTCACCCCAGCAGCTGCGTGGCGTCGAGCAGGATCATCGGCCGTTGGCTGATACGGGCCACGCCGCGGAACAGGTCATTGGAGATCTGGCAGATGCGGGCGGTATCGGGCGGTTCGATCTGCGAGTCGGTCAGGTTGGCGACATCCTCCACGGCCGATACACGTAGGCCCAGGGTCTCGCCGTTCTCTTCGAGCACGACGATGCGGGTCTGCGCGTCATCCTCGGCGGACGCCGCGCCCAGGTGCAGGCCAAGATCCATCACCGGCACCACCTGGCCGCGCAGGTTCATGATGCCGAGCATTTCCGGGGCGGTACCGCGCAATGGCAGCAACGGCACCGGCAGTACCACTTCCTGCACCTTCAGCAGCTCCAACGCGTAGGCCTGGGTGCCGCAGCGCAGGCGCAGCCAGCGCGAGGTGCGCTCGCCGGCGCGGCGGTTCTGCGGGTGCGGACTGCTGGCGGGCTGATGCGCCTGCGCCTGCAGCTCCTGCCAGGTCCCGGGGCGGTTGCTGGATGGGGTGTCGACTGCGATCCGTGGCGGCGGCGTTACGGCGGCGCGGGTCATCGACGGCATCGCTGCCGGTGCCGGGCGCGCTGCAGGCGTGGCAACGGCCGGCGCGGTGATGGCAGCAACCACCTCGCCGTCGGCGGCGGCTTCGAACGCGGCCTGCAGCCCGGGGCTGTCCATGTGCGCGAGGCTGTCGGCGGCGTCGGTTTCGTAGATCACTTCGTCCGGCAGGTCATCCCAAGTGGGTTCCGGCGCGGGCGGTGCGGCAGGGGCAACGGCCACGGGCGTGGTTTCATGGACGACTTCAGCCGGCAGATCGTCCCAGGTCGGCTCGCGGTCGGCGTCCGCCGCAGGTGCGGCGACGGCGTCAAAGGCGGCTTCGAGGGAAGCATCGTCGCTGGCCGGGGCGGCCGTGACGGTGTCGGTTTCGTAGATCACCTCGGCCGGAAGATCGTCCCAGGTCGGCTCGCGCTCGGTGTCGGCCGTGGGCGCGGTGGCGGCGTCGAACGCGGCTTCGAGGGAAGCATCGTCATTGGCCGGGGCGGCTACGACAGTGTCGGTTTCGTAGATCACCTCGGCCGGCAGATCATCCCAGGTCGGCTCGCGTTCGGCGTCGGCCGCTGCGCTCGTTGGGCGGGGCACGGCATCAGCTGCGACCGGTGCGACGGCAATGTCGCCGAGCAGCTCGTCCAGATAGTCATCCAGCATGCCGGTGGTGTTCATGCCGCCTGCTCCAGGGCACGTGCGTCCTCACCGAGGATCCAGTTCAACGCGCGGCGATAGGCCGCCAGGCCACGGCCCGGGTAGTCCTCGCCGATGCTTGGCAGGGTCAGCCCGGCCGCATTGCTGATACGGGTGTCGATCGGGATCGCATCTTCCCAGACGCGGCTTGCGTGGCGGTCCTGCATGGCGCGCAGCGATTCATTGCCGGTGCGGGTGCGGCGGTCGAACAGCGTTGGCAGGATCGAGATCGGCAGCGGGCGGCGGCGCGAACGCTCGACCATCTCGCCAGTGCGGACCATGCCATCCAGGCCGTGCAGGGCCAGCGGCTCGGCCTGGGTGGGAATGATCAGGCGATCGGCCGCGGCCAGTGCGTTGATCATCAGCAGGCCCAGCGTCGGTGCGCAGTCCAGCAGGATGTAGTCGTGCTGGCCCTGGTGGCGGGCGAGGGCGTTCTGCAGTGCCAGGCCCAGGCCCGGCTGGTTGGCGCTGCGTCGTTCCAGCGTGGCCAGCGAGGCTTGCGCGCACACGTAATCGAGCCCGTCGATGTTGCTGGCGTGACTGAGCGTGGACAGGTCGGCTGGCGGTGCGCTGAACAGTTCCAGCACGCCAGTGGGTGCCGGTTCGATCGGCACACCGAAGGCGCGGGTCAGCGAAGCATGCGGATCGAGATCGATCAGCAGCACGCGGTGGCCGAGCGCGGCCAGGCCGCGACCGAGGGCGAGGGTGGTGGTGGTCTTGCCGACTCCGCCCTTCTGGTTGGCGACTGCCCAGATGCGCATCGGATTACTCCTTCATTGCCGGGGGAACGGCGGCGCCGACACGGCTGCCAGCCGGCACCGGTGGCAACTGCACCGGTGCGGTGGGGGAAGTGGGGGTGGCCGGCGCTGCGGCGGCCTGGTCGCTGGCGCCACGTGTGGCGCCGGTGGCGGCATTCAGGCGTTCGCCGAGCGGGTCCACAGAATGACTGGTGTCGGCCAGGATGATGACCATCACCCGCCGGTTGCGGTTGCGGCCCTGCGCGCTGTCATTCTCTTCGCGCGGGCGGAACTGGCCATAGCCGACCATCGCCAGCCGCGACGGCTGCAGGCCCTGGTCGGCAAACAGATGCACGACGCTGGCCGCGCGCCCGGCCGACAGTTCCCAGTTGGACGGGAAGGTGGCGGTGGCGATCGGCACGTTGTCGGTGTGGCCTTCCACGCGCACGCTGTTGGGCACGTCGCGCAGCACGCCGGCCAGGCTGGCCAGGGTGTCGCGCGCGTGCACGTCCAGCGCTGCCGAGCCGGTCGGGAACAGGATGTCGCTGTTGATCTCGACTTCGATCCACAGTTCGGTGCGGCGCACGCTGATCATGCCGCGGTCGATCAGGGGCGCCAGCGCAGCGGTCAGGCGGTCGGCGATGCTGTTGAGCTGCCGCTCGGCACGCGCGATCTGTTCCTGGTTGTGCACCGACACCGGCATGCGCATCTGCGAGGCCATCGCTGGCAGCAGGGTGGGGTCGTGCGACGGCGCCGGAGCGGAAGGGCCGATCCTGGTGCCGGACTTGATCACCGACGGGCTGTCCCAGCCGCCGCCCTGCACCTGCTTGTTGCCCACCTGCACCGGATTGATGGTGCGCGGCGCGCCACCGAAGGCATCGGTGAGAGCGTCGGCCATGATCCGGTACTTGCCCTCGTTGACCGAGGAGATCGCGTACATGACCACGAAGAAGGCGAGCAGCAGCGTCATCAGGTCGGCATAGGGGATGGCCCATGCTTCGTGGTTTGCGTGCTCTTCGTGGTGCTTGCGGCGGGCCATGTCAGTGCAGGAAGCCGGAGAGGTTGGTTTCGATGTTGCGCGGGTTCTCGCCCTGGGCGATCGAGATCAGGCCTTCGATGACCATTTCGCGGTCGCGGCTGGAATGGGCGATCACGCCCTTCAGCTTGGCGGCGATGGGCAGGAACAGCAGGTTGGCCGAGGCGATGCCGTAGATGGTGGCGGTGAAGGCGGCGGCGATGCCGTGGCCGAGCTTGCTCGGATCGGCGAGGTTCTTCATCACCGCGATCAGGCCGAGCACGGCGCCGATGATGCCCAGCGTGGGCGCATAGATGCCCATGCTTTCGAACACCTTGGCGGCGGCCTGGTCCTGGTGCTCCTGGCTGCCCAGTTCGATCTCCAGCATGTGCCGGATCGATTCGGGTTCAACGCCGTCCACCAGCAGCTGCAGGCCCTTGCGCAGGAACGGGTCCTGCTGCGCTTCCACCTGCGATTCCAGACCGAGCAGGCCCTGGCGGCGGGCGATGTTGCTCCATTCCACGATCTGCTGGATCAGTTCGCGACGGTCGCTGTGTGGCGGCCGCACGACCCAGCGCACGATCTTGAAGGCATGCTTGAACACCGCTGGCGAGGTGTGCAGCAGGATGGCGGCGATGGTGCCGACGATGACGATCACGAACGCCGCAGGCGACCACAGCGACGCCAGGCCGGCGCCCTTGAGGATGCTGCCACCGACCAGCGAGGCCAGGGCGAGGAAAAGTCCAATGAGGCTGAGTCTATCCATGGGTCCGGTATCGGCTTGTATGAATGGGACTTGAGACACCGGGAGAATCTGCTGTAACGGAGTTCACAGTTTCTTGTGTCGCCAGGCCTGGCCCGGCGACACGGTGCGCCGGGTTCAGGAACGAGGTCAGTCGTGTGGGCTGCGCAGTCCGTCCACGTCCAGGATCAGGGCCATGCGACCATCGCCGATCAAGGTTGCACCTGCGTAACCGCGCAGGCCGCGCAGGGCCTTGGGCAGTGGCTTGATGACCACTTCCTCGCGCCCGCGCACCTGGTCCACCACCAGCCCGAAGCGCGCTTCACCGGCCTGCAGCACGACGATGGTCAGCAGCGGCGAGGCGGCCGGCGTCACATCCAGCCATTGCCGCAGGTCGACCAGCGCCAGCGTGTGCGAGCGACGGTCCAGCACGGCGCGGCCATCGAACCAGCCCAGCGAGGTGCGCGGTGCATGCAGCACTTCCATCACGCGGGCCAGCGGCAGTGCGTAGACGTCTTCGCCGGCCTGCACCAGCAGGGTCGGCAGGATTGCCAGGGTCAGTGGCACACGGATCATGAAGCGGCTGCCGCGGCCCAGTTCCGACTGGATCTGGATCTGCCCGCTCAGTTCGCGGATGCGCGACTGCACCACGTCCATGCCGACGCCGCGGCCGGAAATGTCGGTGACCTGCTGCTTGGTCGAGAAGCCGGGCAGGAACACCAGATGCAGGCACTCCTCACTGCTCAGGCGGGCAGCGGCCTCCGGATCGATCAGGCCCTTCTCGCGTGCCTTGGCGCGCAGCTTCTCCGGATCGATGCCGGCACCGTCGTCCTGCACTTCGATGCTGACGTAGTCGCCTTCCTGCTGCGCTGAGAGGCGCACGTGGCCCATCCGCGGCTTGCCCTGCGCCTCGCGCAGGTCAGGCATTTCCACGCCATGGTCGATGGCGTTGCGGACCAGGTGCACCAGCGGGTCGGCCAGCGCTTCGACCAGGTTGCGGTCGAGCTCGGTTTCGGCGCCGATCAGTTCCAGGTCCACTTCCTTCTTCAGCGAACGCGCAACGTCGCGCGCCACCTTCGGGAAGCGCGAGAACACCTTGCCGACCGGCTGCATGCGCGTGCGCATCACCGCCGACTGCAGGCGCGCAGTGGCGATGTCCAGCGTCGACACGGCGCGGTCCAGCTCTTCATCGCGCAGGCGCGTGCGCAGCGTCTTCAACCGGTTTCGTGACAGCACCAGTTCGCCGATCAGGTTGACGATCGCATCCAGGCGCTTGGTGTCCACGCGCACGGTGTGTTCGGCTTCGGCGACGGGCTTGTTGGGTGCGGGCCTGGCAGCGGGCGGGGCCGGCGAGGGCGCCGGTCGCGGCGCCGGTACGGCGGCAACCGCTGCGATGGCGTTGCTGCCCGGGGCGGCGCCGCCATGCAGCTGGTCGAGCAATGCCTCGAACTCGTCCTCGCTGATCATGTCGTCGGCCTTCTTCGCCGCCGCCACGGTTGCCGGCGCCTTGCCGCCGTGCAGCTGGTCGAGCAGGGCCTCGAATTCGTCGTCGGTGATCAGGTCTCCAGCGCCCGCATTCGGCGTCGCGGCCGAAGGCGCAGCTGTGCCACCGCCATGCACATCGAACTGGGCGACCAGTTCGGGCGGGGCAAAGCCGGGCTCGGTACCCGAGGACACCGCGTCAAGCATCGACTGCAGGTAGTCCAGTGACTGCTGGGCGGCATCGAAGTGATGTGCCTGCAATACGGCCTGGCCGGCACGCACGGCGCCCAGCGCTTCTTCGGCGGCGTGGCACAGCTCGACCATCGCGGTGATGCCGAGGAAACCTGCGCCGCCTTTCAGCGTGTGGTAGCCACGGAACACCGCGTTGAGCTGTTCACTGTCCTGCGGTGCCTGTTCCAGCGACACCAGCTGTTCGCCGAGGCGATCCAGGATTTCCTGGGCCTCGATGATGAAATCGGCAGTGATGTCGTCGGCTACTGCGCCCATGGTTACAGCCCCAGATCCGACAACAGGTCGTCGGCGTCGTTCTGCGAGACCGCATGGCGGTCCAGTCCCTTCAGTGCCGGCCCAGCCAGTTCCGGATCGGTGCGATGCTGTTCCGGCGGCAGGCCGAGCGCGCCGAACCCTTCGTGCACGCGGCGGACGATGCCGACCACGCGACGGATGATCTGCCCGGTCAGGTCCTGGTAGCTCTGGGTCAGGGCGATCTCGGTGAGGTTGTGGCGGATGCGGTCCAGCTGCACGTCCTGGCCCGGCTGCAGGCCGTCGGCACGCAGCTGTTCGGTCAGCCTGCGGCACTCTTCGGCCAGGTCCAGGGTGCGGTGGGTGGCCTGTTCGGTCATCGCCACCACGTGGTCCAGGCGTGCGCAGGCGTCGTCTAGCTCACCGGCTTCATCGGGCACGGTCGGCAGTTCGCCCAGCGCCTGGCCCAGTTCGCGGGCCAGCCGCGAAAGGCCGCTCATCATCGGCTGGGTGCGCAGCGCGACTAGGCCGTCGATGCGCTGGCGCCACGCCGCCTCGTCGCCGGATTCCAGTGCATCCAGGGCTTCCTGCAGGCGCAGGGCGAGGGCGCTCTTGTCGACCGTGGTGTCCATCAAGCGCTGGCCGCCAGGCGTTCGAAGATCTTGCCGAGCTTCTCTTCCAGCGTCTGTGCGGTGAACGGCTTGATGATGTAACCGTTCACGCCGTTCTGCGCCGCTTCGATGATTTGCTCGCGCTTGGCTTCGGCAGTCACCATCAGCACCGGCAGGGTCTTCAGCTTGGCATCGGCACGGATCGCCTTCAGCAGCTCGATGCCGGTCATCACCGGCATGTTCCAGTCGGTGACCACGAAGTCGAACGGCTGGCTCTGCAGCAACGACAGCGCGGCATGCCCGTCCTCGGCTTCGGCGGTATTGGTGAAGCCCAGATCGCCCAGCAGGTTCTTGACGATACGACGCATGGTCGAGAAATCGTCGACGATCAGGATGCGCATGTTCTTGTTCAAAGCAGAGTTCCTTTGTTGATCAGCTCTCGAGGCCGGCGTCGGCCGCCTCGAAAATCTTCAGTCGGCCACGCAGGCGCAGAACCGCCTGGCCGTGGATCTGGCAGACCCGCGACTCGCTCACGCCGAGCACTGCGCCGATCTCTTTCAGGTTCAGTTCCTGCTCGTAGTAGAGCGACAGCACCAGCTGTTCGCGCTCGGGCAGGTGGCCGATGGCATTGCCCAGCTCGCGGCCGAACTCGCCGCGTTCCAGCACCTGCTGCGGGGTCGGCCCGCCCTGGGCGACGGTGTCCAGCTCGCCCTGGTCTTCAATGCGTGATTCCAGGCTCAGCACCTGCCCGCGCGAGGCATCCTCCATCAGGCGCAGGTACTCGGGCAGCGGCATCTCCATCGCGGCGGCCACTTCGGTGGCGCTGGCGGCGCGACCGGTGCTCTGCTCCAGGCGGCGGATGGTGGCAGCGGCGTCGCGGGCACGGCGGTGCACCGAACGCGGCACCCAGTCGCCACGACGGATCTCATCGATCATCGAACCGCGGATGCGGATCGAGGCGTAGGTCTCGAACGAGGCGCCCTGGTCGGCGTCGTAGCTGCGCGACGCTTCGATCAGGCCCATCATGCCGGCCTGGATCAGGTCGTCCACTTCAACGCTGGCCGGCAGGCGTGCGGCCAGATGGTGGGCGATGCGCCGCACCAGGTCCGAGTGCTGGGCGATCACTTCATTGGCCGCCGTGCGCTGGACCTCTCTGTACTGGGCGGCGCCTTTCATGCGGCCACCCCGCGCTGCTTGATGATGCGTTCGAGGAAGAACTCGACGCCACCGCGCGGCTCGGTCGGGGCCTGCCAGCGGGCGGTGCGGCGGGCGATCTCGGTGATCGCCAGCGCCGACGGGCTGGACGGATAGGCCTTCACCACCGGTTGCTGGCGCTGCACCGACAGGCGCAACCAATCGTCCTGCGGCACGCAGCCGAGGTAGTTCAGCGAGACATCGGCGAGGAATTTCTCGCAGACGCGGGTCAGCTTCTCGTACAGCACGCGGCCTTCGTTGGGGTCGCGCACCATGTTGGCCACCACCTGGATGCGGTCCACGCCACGTTCACGCGACAGCACCTTGATCAGGGCATAGGCGTCGGTGATCGACGCCGGTTCATCGCAGACCACTACCACGGTGTCCTGCGCGGCCTGGCAGAAGGTCAGTACGCCATCGGTGATGCCGGCGGCGGTGTCCACCACCATGATGTCCAGCTCGCGCTCCAGTTCGGAGAACACGTTGACCAGGCCCACATGCTCGGCCGGGGCCAGCTCGGCCATGTGCCGGCGGCCGGACGCAGCCGGTACCACCAGCACGCCGTTCGGGCCTTCGATGATCACGTCATCCAGGCTGCAGCGGCCAGCGACCAGGTCGGCCAGGGTATTGGTGGGGCTCAGGCCGAGGATCACGTCGATGTTGGCCAGGCCGAGGTCGGCGTCCAGCAACAGGGTGCGTTTGCCCATGCCGGCAAGCGCCACGGCCAGGTTGGCCGACACGTTGGTCTTGCCGACGCCGCCCTTGCCGCCGGTCACGGCGATCGTGCGCACAGGGCCGAGCGGCTCGCTGCGGGTCGCCGTCAGCGGGAAGGTGGTGGTCAGCTTGGCGTACTCACGCGACGGCATGGTTCAACTCCGGGTTGCAGGGCATATCGGCCGCGCGGCGCAAATCTTCAAGGCGAAGTACAAGATTGGCTGCACTGGCCCGGTGCAGGTCGTCCGGGACGTCCTGTCCATCGGTCACCCAGGTGATCGGCAGCTTGTGGTCCACCGCCACCGACAGGGCGTTGCCGAAGCGACCGGTCTCGTCCAGCTTGCTCAGCACCAGGCCCTGCAGGTTGGCCGCGCCGAAGCGGCGCACCACCTCGTCCATGTCGCCGAAGCTGGTGTTGGCCGGCAGCACCAGCAGGGTGCGGACCTGGCGGGCGGCGCGCAGCCATTGCAGCTGGGCGGCCAGTGCACGGTCGCGCGGGCCCAGGCCGGCGGTGTCGATCAGCACCAGCTTGTAGTCCTTCAATCGCTCCAGCAGCTGGTCCAGGTCGGTGCCGCTGTTGGCCTCGTGCACCGCGATGCCGAGCTGGCGGCCGTAGCCGTACAGCTGTTCACGGGCGCCGATGCGCATCGTATCGGTGGTGACCAGGGCGACATCGCGGGCCGCATGGGCTTCAGCGAAGCGCGAGGCCAGCTTGGCGATGGTGGTGGTCTTGCCGGCGCCGGTCGGGCCGACCAGGGCGATCACACCACCTTCCTCCATCGGGTCGACCGGAGCGATCGGCAGCTTGCGCGAGATCAGTCCAAGCATCAGGCCGCGGCCACGATGCGCTTCGGTTTCCAGCGGGATCTGCATGGCCACGTCGCGGGCGATGCCGGCGTCGAATCCGTACTCGTCCATCAGGTCCAGCGCAGTGGCGCGCACCGCGCAGCCACGCAGGCGCTCGTCGGTGAAGCGGTTCATTTCGCGCTCGATCACCTGGCGCATGCCGGCCACTTCCTGGCGCAGGTGGCGGATCTCGGCGTCATCGGCGACCAACGTCAGCGCGGGTGCTGGCGTCAGTGTAGGCATCGGTACCGGTGCAACCTCGGTCGGCTGCACGGCGACCGGCGCGTGCGAGGCTTCGTCTTCGGGTGTGGTGGTGGCCTGGAGGGCAATCGGCAACGGCGGCGGCGACACTGCCGGCATCTGCGCGCTGTCTTCCAGCGGCGGATCGATCTGGAAGCGGGCGCGGTTCACCGGCGCGGCTGCGGCCGGCGAGGGCGCCACGATGGCGTCGGCGAACGGGGCGAATATCTGTTCCGGCAACGTCGATTCATTGACGGCGGCACGCGCCAGCGTAGCGGCGAAGCCGGTGCTGCCGCGCGTCGGTACGATTTCGTCGGCGCTGTCCAGGGTGCGACCGGTAGCACCGACGGCGACGCGGGCGAGGGCGGCAACGGCCGAGGTGGTGGCCGCCACCGGCTCCGGTGCCGGGGTGCTGCTGCGACGGCGGGTGACCGCGGCGATCACCGCGTCGGCGGCGGTGCGCGGCTTCGGTGCGGGCGGCGGCGCCACGTCGCGGCGCGACGCTTCCAGGGCGCGCTGCACGGCACTCTCATCGTAGTTGGCGGCAGCCACGATCTCGATGCCTTCCTCGATCCGGCGGTTGGACAGGATCACGGCGTCAGGACCATGTTCCTTGCGCACCAGGTTCATGGCCGAGCGCATGTCGGCGGCGACGAATCGTTTGATTTTCATGCTGTGGTCACGGGACGAAGTCGGCGGAGTGGCGGTCGGAGAACGCGGGTGGTCGGTGGTCTGCACGGTTCGGGTTCCCCTTGGAATCTGTCTGTTGCGGGTGTTTGAAAGTGGTGTCTGTTTTCTGGCGCGTTGCAGGGCGGCGTCAGCTGATCGTTCCGACCAGCTTCAGGCGCTTGTCCTCCGGCACCTCGCTGTAGGCCAGGACCGACAGCGACGGAACGCTGTGGCGGACCAGGCGGGCCAGCGCGGCACGCACCGGGCCTGGTACCAGCACCACCGCGGGCTCGTTGCGGGCTTCCTGCTTGCTGACACATTCGGCCAGGCTCTGGTGCAGTCGCTCAGCGAGTCCGGGTTCCAGCGCGGCGCCGTTGCCCTGCGTGGACTCCTGCAAGACACGTTCCAATTGCGGGTTGAGGGTGAACACCGGCAGCTCCGCCGACATTCCGGCGATCTCCTGCACGATGAAGCGGCCCAGCGCGGTGCGCACTGCGGCGGTCAGCGTGGCCGGGTCCTGGCTGTGCGGGGCGTGTTCGACCAGTGCTTCGGCGATCTTGCGCAGCTGGCGGATCGGAATGCGCTCGACCAGCAGGTTCTGCAGCACGCGCACCACCGCCGACAGCGGCAGCGCCTTCGGCGTCAGATCTTCGACGAGCTTGGGCGCGCTCTTGGCCAGGTTGGCCAGCAGGTGCTGCACTTCCTCGTGGCCGAGCAGTTCCGGTGCGTGCTCGCGGATCAGGTGCGAAAGGTGGGTGGCGACCACCGTGGCCGGGTCGACCACGGTGTAGCCCAGGGTTTCTGCCTGGGCGCGCTGGTGCGGCTGGATCCAGGTCGCATCCAGGCCGAAGGCGGGGTCCTTGCCGGCGATGCCTTCCAGCGGACCGAGCGCACTGCCGGGGTCCAGCGCCAGTTCGCGGTCGGGATGGATTTCGGCGGTGGCCACCGGCACGCCATGCACCAGTACCCGGTAGCCGTTGGCCGGCAGTTCCAGGTTGTCGCGGATGTGCACCGACGGAATCAGGAAACCGACGTCCTGGGTCAGCTTGCGGCGCACGCCCTTGATGCGCGGCATCAGTTCGCCACCCTGGTTGCTGTCCACCAGTGAAATCAATCGATAGCCGACTTCCAGGCCAAGCGGATCGACCGGGCGCAGCTCGTCCCAGCTCAGTTCCGCCGTGGGTGCGTGGGCAGCGGGGCGGCCCAGCGCGTTCAGCGCATTGGTATCGCCTGCAGCGGTGTCGGCCTGTGCCGGCGCCAGGCCCTTGCGGTACGCCTTCCAGGCGATGAAGCCGAGGATTGCCGCCAGCGTCAGGAAAGCGACGTTGGGCATGCCCGGCACCAGGCCGACGACGCCGAGGATGCCGGCGGTGATGGCCAGCGCACGGTACTGGCCGAACACCTGGCTGGTCATCGCCTGCGCCATGTCCTGCGAGCGCGAGGCACGGGTGACCAGCATCGCCACCGCGCTGGACACAAGCAGCGCCGGCAGCTGCGCCACCAGGCCGTCGCCGATCGACAACAGGGTATAGGTGGCCGCGGCGTCGCCGAATGGCATCCCATGCTGCAGCACGCCCACGGCCAAACCGCCGAGCATGTTGATGAACAGGATCAGGATGCCGGCGATCGCATCGCCGCGGATGAATTTGCTGGCACCGTCCATCGCGCCGTAGAAGTCGGCTTCCTCGCGGACCTCTTCGCGACGCAGCTTGGCCTCCTCGCGCGTCAGCAAACCGGCGTTGAGATCGGCGTCGATCGCCATCTGCTTGCCGGGCATGGCGTCGAGGATGAAGCGCGCGGTCACTTCCGAGACGCGGCCGGCGCCCTTGGTGATGACCACGAAATTGATGATGGTCAGGATCGCGAACACCACGATGCCGACGGCGTAGTTGCCGCCGATCACGAATTCACCGAATGCGGCGATCACCTTGCCGGCCGCGTCGTGGCCGTTCTGGCCGTTGAGCAGGATCACGCGGGTGGAGGCCACGTTCAGCGCCAGCCGCAGCATGGTGGTGATCAGCAGCACGATCGGGAAGATGGTGAAGTCCAACGGGCGCTTCACGTAGACCACCGCCAGCAGCACCATCAGCGAGATGGCGATGTTGAAGGTGAACAGCGCATCGAGCACCGGCGCGGCCAACGGCACCACGACCATGGCCAGCAGGGCCAGCACGATCAGTGGCGCGCCCAGGCCCTGGCGGATCATCTCAAGTGCGCGGCGGGTATTGAAGCTGGATGCCTGGGCGCTCATGGGCGGCCCCCGTTGCCGAACTCATCAACCTGGATGTGCGGCGTGGACGGCATCGGGCCGGTCCGCCAGCTGCGCAGCTGGTAGACGTAAGAGAGGACCTGGGCGACGGCTGAATACAGTCTCACGGGGATTTCCTTGCCGAGTTGGCCTTCCCGATACAAGGCGCGTGCCAAAGGCGGGGCAGAGACGATGGCGACCTTGTTGCCGTCGGCCACTTCACGAATGCGCAGGGCGGTTTCATCCACGCCCAGGGCGACTACGGTGGGCGCATTCATGGCCCCACCTTCGTACTTCAGCGCCACCGCATAGTGGGTCGGGTTGACCACCACCACGTCGGCGGTGGGGACCGCCTCCATCATCCGGCGGTTGGCCATCTGCTGCTGCAGCTGGCGGATGCGGCCCTTCACTTCCGGGCTGCCTTCGCTTTCCTTCATCTCCCGGCGCAGCTCTTCGCGGGTCATCTTCAGCTTGCGCATCCAGTTCCAGCGCTGGTACGGCGCGTCGATGGCGGCCAGCACCAGCATCGCCCCGGCGGTGGCCAGCAGCAGCCGCAGGGTGAAGCCCAGGCCGTCGCCGATGGCGGTTTCCAGCGGCTGGTGGATCAGCCCGCGCAGGGTGTTGAAGCTGGTCCATACGACCATGCCGGCGGCGACGCCGACGAAGGCCACCCGCAGCAGCGACTTGATGAACTCGGCGATGGCTTCGGGACCGTACAGGCGCTTGAGCCCGCTCATCGGGTTCATGCGGTTGATGTCGGGCATCATCGCCTTGGCCGACCAGCGCAGGCCGCCCATCACCACCGGCGCCAGGAAACTGGCCAGCAGGCAGACCAGCACCAGCGGCGCGATCACCCACATCAACTGCAGCAGCAGGTCGCCGAAGTGGCCGAACAGGGCCTTCGGGTGCTGGCGCAGGCTCTGTTCGGGGCTGAGCGCATGGCGCATCCAGGCGCTGGCGCCGCTGGCCATCGAGCCACTCATGGCCATCACCGCGATCACCCCGGCGCCGAACACGGCGGCCGTGCCCAGTTCACGCGAGCGCGGCAGGTTGCCCTGTTCGCGGGCGTCGCGCAGGCGTTTTTCTGTGGGTTGTTCGGTTTTTTCGCCGGCGGATTCGTTCTCGGACATCACAGGCACTGCAGCAGGGGATGCCGGGGTGCGTGCAAGAATCGTTCCGTGACGGCGGCGTGGGGCATCCACGCATGGCGTGGAGCGACCGGGTTTGGGTCCGCGGGAAGGGCCATCCACGCATGGCGTGGATCTACTGGGGGTTGCGGGGTGGTCCGCTGGCCAGTTCCACCCGTGGCCGCGGCAGGTCGTGCAGCTGCATGAAGCGGGCGGCGTCCACCGGCCGGCCCAGCAGGAAGCCCTGCAGGTAGTCGCAGCCCAGGCGCTCCAGGTAGGCGCGCTGCGCGGCGGTCTCCACGCCCTCGGCCACGATATCCATGTCCAGCGCGTGGCCCAGCGCCACGATGGCCGACACGATCACCACGTCCTCGGCGCTGTGTTCCAGGTCGCGCACGAACGCATGGTCGATCTTGATCTCGGTGGCCGGCAGGCGCTTCAGGTACAGCAGGCTGGAGTAACCGGTGCCGAAATCATCGATGGAAATGCCCACGCCCAGGGCGGAGAAGCTCTGCAGCAGGCGCAGGCTGGTATCGGTATCGCGCATCACCGTGCTTTCGGTGATCTCCAGCACCAGGTTGCGCGGGGCGATCGCGTAGCGCTCGATCACCTCGCGTACGTCCTGCAGCAGGTGCGGTGAACTGAACTGCACCGGCGACAGGTTCACCGACATGGTCCAGCCGTCGTGGCCGGCATCGTGCCAGTGCCGCAGCTGCTGGCAGGCCTGGTCCAGCGCCCAGCGGCCGATTTCGTTGATCGCACCGCTGCGCTCGGCCAGGCGGATGAAGCGGTCCGGTGGAATCAGGCCCTGTTCCGGGTGGCGCCAGCGGATCAGCGCTTCGGCGCCGGCCACCTTCTGGCTGGCCACGCGGATCTTCGGCTGGTAATGCAGGAACAGCTGCTCGCTGCCGATCGCCCGGCGCAGGTCGGCCAGCAGGCGGAACTGCTGCTCGGCGCTGTCGTTCATCCAGTCGGCAAACAGCACGAACGCGTTGCGGCCCGACTCCTTGGCCTGGTACATCGCCGCATCGGCGAAGGCCATCAGCTGGCGTTCGCTGGCGGCATGGTCGGGGCAGATCGCGATGCCGATGCTGGCGCTCACCTGCAGCTCGTGGTCCGGCAGCAGCGGGCCGCTGCCCACCGCCTGCAGGATGCGCCGGGCCAGGGTCGGCAGGTCCTCGTCCTGCTCGATGCGCACCACCAGCACGAATTCGTCGCCGCCCAGCCGTGCCAGCATGTCGTGCGGGCGCAGCAGCTGGCGGGTGCGTTCGGCCACGGCCACCAGCAGCGCGTCGCCGGCCTGGTGGCCATAGGCATCATTGACCTGCTTGAAGCCATCCAGGTCCATGAACATCACCGCGAAGCGGCTGCCGCCCTGTTCGGCCTCAGCCAGGGCCTGCAGGATGCGCCGCTGCAGCAGCAGCCGGTTCGGCAGGCGGGTGAGCGGGTCGTGCAGCGCGGCCTGGGTCAGTTCCTGCTGGGCGTCGGTCAAGGAGGTGCTGAGCAGAGAATTGCGCAGGCGCAACAGCTGCGCCTCCACCCGCTGGTCCAGCCAGGACACCACCAGCACCACTGCCAGGATCGCCACGGTCAGCACCACCACCAGCATCGCCAGCCAGTTGTTCTGCAGGCCATCGCCCACCGCGGCGCCGCAGACGCTGCCTTCGGGGAAACGGGCGGCGGCCATGCCGGTGTAGTGCATGCCGACGATGGCCAGGCCGAGCAGGCCGGCCGCGGCCAGGCGGTCGCCGATGCGGGTGTGCTGCGCGCGCAGGCGGAAGGCCACGTACAGCGCGGTCCACGACGCGGCCACCGCAACCAGCAGCGACAGCAGCAGCCACACCGGCTGGTAGTCGATGCCCGGTTGCATGTGCATCGCGGCCATGCCCACGTAATGCATGCTGGCGATGCCGCTGCCCATCAGCAGGGCACCACCGGCCAGGCGTGGATGGGGCAGGGTACGCAGCGATACCAGCCAGAGCGCGAACACCGACGAGCCGATCGCCAGTGCCAGCGACAGCAGGGTGATGGGCAGGTCGTAGCCCAACGGAATGGGCAGGTCGAAGGCGAGCATGCCGATGAAGTGCATCGACCAGATGCCCAGCCCCATCGCAAAGCCGCCACCCAGGCGCCACCACCAGGTCGCGCCCTTGCCGGGCGCGGTGACGGTGCGCCCGGCCATCGCCAGTGCGGTGTAGGACGCCATCACTGCAACCAGCAATGAGGTCGCCACCAGCCACGGGTTGTACGTGCCTTCCAGCATTCGTCAGTCTCCCGGACCTGCCTGTCAACGGAAAAACTACGGCGGGGCATGCGTAAGGCGGGCGACCAGAGGCCGCCGGTTGCAGCGTCCCCCCGGTCGCTGCCCATTCACTCTAACGCGGGCACCGGGGGGGACGGCAAGCAGCAAAACGTGATGACCGCGTCAGCGGGTCACGGCACCCGCAGCCTCGAAGGCGGCATCGAACAGGCGCTGCACCGGCGGACCCATTTCACCGACCAGCAGGGTCAGCAGGAACAGGCCCAGCAGCAGCGACACCGGCAGACCCAGCTGGATCGGATTCAGCGCCGGTGCGGCGCGGGCCAGTACGCCGAAGGCCAGGTTCACCGCCAGCATCGCCACGGTCAGCGGGATGGCCAGGGTCAGTGCCCCTCGCAGCACCGTCAGCAGGAAGGTCGGGGCGATGCTGAAGAAGGCGTGCGGGTCGGGCAGGGGCGCACCGATCGGCAGGGCGCGGTAGCTGTCCACCACCAGCGAGATCAGCGCCAGATGGCCGTTGGCGGTGAAGAACAGCAGGCCGAACAGCAGGTAGAACCACTGGCCGATGACACCGGAGGTGCCGCCGCGCAGCGGGTCGCTCATCTGCGCAAACGCCAGGCCGGTGCCCTGGGCGACCAGTTCGCCGGCCATCGCGCCCGCCTCGAACACCAGACGCAGCATGAAACCGATGGCCACGCCGATGGCCAGCTCGCGGGCAATGGTCAGCACGGTGGCGGCGTCGAAGCCGGTCCAGTCAGGTACCGGCGGCAGCAGGGGCGCCAATGCAATGGCCAGGGTGCCGGCCAGCATCACGCGCACCCGGCCGGGCACGGCGCGGGTACCGATCATCGGCATTGCCATGGCCACCGCGCCGATGCGCAGCATGGTCCACAGCACGGTGCCGATCATGCCGAAGGCATTCAGGCCGTCGGCAGCCATCTGGGTGGCGGCGTCCATCTGCGTGCGCGTCCGTCTAGCCGATCAGGTGCGGAATGCGCTGGAACAACAGCGTGGTGAATTCGACCAGATGGCCGATCAGCAGGCTGCCCAGTGCGAACAACACCGCAGTGAGCGCTGCGGCCTTGGCAACGAAGGCGATGGTGGGCTCGTTGAGCTGGGTCGCGGCCTGCACCACGCCCACCACAACGCCGACCACCAGTACGGTCAGCAGCAGCGGGCCGGCAACCCACAGCACGGTGATCAGGCCGCCACGCAGTTCGGTCAGGGCAAGTTCGGGAGACATCAGGGTTCCATCGGTAGCGCCAGGCCATGCCTGGCGGTGGTCAATGCGGCGGCCGGCACTGCCCGGCGTCGCGTCTGTCAGGCCGGATTGAAGCTCGCCGCCAGCGTGCCGACGGTCAGCACCCAACCATCGACCAGCACGAACAGCAGGATCTTGAACGGCGCGGAGACCAGCATTGGCGACAGCATCATCATGCCCATCGACATCAGCACACTGGCCACCACCAGGTCGATGATCACGAACGGGATGAAGATCAGGAAGCCGATCTCGAAGGCGGTCTTCAGTTCACTGGTGACGAACGACGCGACCAGCACCGGGAACGGAATCGCATCGGGGCTGGCGTAGGTACCGTGCCCGGCGATGCCGGCGAAAGTCATCAGGTCGGTCTCGCGGATCTGCGCCAGCATGAAGGCGCGCAGCGGCGTGGTGGTCAGCGTCCAGGCAGTCTGGAAGTCGATCTCGCCATTGAGGTACGGCGCCATGCCGGTGCTCCAGGCCTTGTCCCAGGTCGGCAGCATGATCATCGCGGTGAGGAACAGGGCCAACCCCAGCAGCACCTGGTTGGATGGCGTCTGGCCGGTGCCCAGCGCCTGCCGCAGCAGGCCCAGCACGATGATGATGCGGGTGAAGGAGGTCAGCACCAGCAGCATCGACGGGATCAGGGTGATCGCCGTCATCAGCAGCAGGGTCTGCAGCGGCAGGCTGACCGGCGCACCGCCGATCTTGCCGACGTTGATGTCCGGCAGCGGCGTGGTCGGCGCGCCCGGTGCGGCGAACGCCAACGCAGGCAGCAGGCACAGGGCGATCAGGCTCAGCCACGGCAGCAGGGTGGCAAGACGGGAACGGGTCACACGCATGTCAGGGGTCCTTGCGCAGCCGCTGTTGCAGCAGCTGGGCGAAATTCGGCAGGTTCTTCAGGTCGGGTACGCGCACCGGCGCAGGTGGCGGCAGCGGTTCGGGCAGCGTATGCAGGGCATTGATGCCACCGGCGGTCACGCCCAGCAGCAGCTGCTGGCCGTTGACCTCGACCACCACCACGCGCTCCTTGGCGCCGACATTCAGGCTCGCCACCAGCTTCATGCCCTCGGCCGGGCGGAAGCCGCTGCCGGGCAGGCGCTTGAGCAGCCAGCCCAGGCCGATGACCAGGGCCAGCACCGCCAGCAGGGCCAGCACCGCACCGAACAGGCTCGGTGCGGCCGGCGCATGCTGGCCGACCTGCGGGGCCGTCTTGGCGACGGCCAGCGTGGTGGCGGCGAGCAGGCTCAACGCAGTCTCCGGATCCGCTCGCTGGGGCTGACCACATCGGTCAGGCGCACGCCGAAGCGGTCGTTGATCACCACCACTTCGCCATGGGCGATCAGCGTGCCGTTGACGAACACGTCCAGCGATTCGCCGGCACCACGCTCCAGCTCCACCACCGAACCCTGGTTGAGCTGCAGCAGGTTACGGATCGGCAGGCGGGCGCGACCGACTTCCAGCGACAGCGTCACCGGCACATCGAGGATCACGTCCAGGTTCAAATCCGGGCCGGTCGCCTCATCGGCCTGCAGGCTGCTGAACTGGGCCGGGGTCGGTTCGAGGGCGTCGATATCGTTCATTGCGGGTCTTCCTGGATGACGGGTACGCGCGGACGGGTGCCCGGCGGATGGGTAGCGGTGATCTTTACGGCGTTCATGCCGTTGGCGACGCCGAACTCACCGGTGAACACCGGGATGTTCTCCACGCACAGCGGCACCTGCGGGCTGAGGTCGATCGGCAGGATGTCGCCGACCTTCAGCCGGGTCAGGTCGCGCAGGGTCATGCGCTTGCTGGCCAGCACGCTGGACAGGGTCACTTCGGCCACGTTGAGCTGCTCGCGCAGGGTGCGGCCCCAGCTCTCGTCGCGGTCGTTGCGGTCGCTCTGGATGCCGGCGTCGAGCAGTTCGCGGATCGGCTCCAGCATCGAGTAGGGCAGGGTCACGTGGATGTCGCCGCCACCGCCGTCGAGTTCGACATGCAGTCGGCACACCACCACGTATTCGCGCGGCGTCACGATGTTGGCGAAGTGCGGGTTGATTTCCGAGTTGATGTACTCGAATTCCACGTCCATCACCGGGGCCCACGCCTCACGCAGGTCGGCGAAGGTCTGCTTCAGCAGCAGGTGGATCACCCGCATTTCGGTAGCGGTGAACTCGCGGCCCTCGATGCGCGTCGGGTAGCGCCCGTCGCCGCCGAAGAAGTTGTCGACGATGGCGAACACCAGGGTCGGTTCGAACACGATCAGGCCGGTACCGCGCAGTGGCTTGAAGCGGATCAGGTTCAGGTTGGTCGGCACATACAGCGAGTGCATGTAATCGTTGAACTTGATCAGCTCGATGCCGCGCACGGACAGTTCGGCCGAACGCCGGATCAGGTTGAACAGGCCGATCCGCCACAGGCGCGCGAAGCGCTCGTGGACCATTTCCAGGGTCGGCATGCGACCGCGGATGATGCGGTCCTGGCTGGCAAAATCGTAGGAGCGTGCTTCGCCACTGGGGGCGTCCGGCTCGGTTTCGACCGCGCCACTGTCCACGCCATGCAACAGGGCATCGATCTCATCCTGGGACAGCAGGTCATTCATCGGAGAGCCCTTACTGGGTCACGAAGCTGGTGAACAGCAGGTCGTCGGCACCGTTGCTGCCGGTCTCGGCCTTCAGCACCTTCTGCACTTCGGCCAATGAATCGGCCTGCAGCTTCTGCTTGCCGGCGATGTCGGCGATCTGCTGCGGGCTGACCTGCGAGAACAGCATCAGCAGGCGTGCGCGGATGGCCGGGGCGTGGGTCTTGATCGCTTCCAGCGCGGCCGGATCGCGGGTCATCAACTGCACTTCCACCTGCAGGTAACGGGGGCCGTCGATCGAACCGTTGAGGTTGACCACGAACGCCGGTTCCAGTGCGAAGTACTGCGCCGGGGCCGGGGTGGTGGTCTTCTTCGGTGCCTGCGCGGTCTTGTCTTCGTGCTTGGACTGGGTGAAGAACCACACCCCGCCACCGGCGGCGCCGGCGGCCAGTACGGCGACCAGGGCGGTGATCAGGATCGGACTGCGCGGCTTGGCGGTCTTGTCCTTGTCGGCGGTCTTCTTGGTTTTGTCAGCGGCTGCGGCCACGGGGTGAAGCTCCTGAGGGTTGCTTCACCGGGATATGCAAGGGGTGTGCCGGAGTGGCCGGCGAGGGGTGCGACGGAATTCCGTCGGGTGTTGATATCGGTCGGTAATCCGCCGGGCATGGCCCGGCGCTACCCGTGTTCTGGTGGGTGCCAACCGTCCCGCTCTTGGTAGGTGCCAACCTCGGTTGGCACGCCTGTCAGGCGTAAGCGTCCAGCAACCCGCGCTGGCGGATCAGCTGCGACGCCGACACCGTGGTGTCGGCCAGTGACGGTTCTCCGTCACCACCGCGACCGCCGCCGGCCGTCTGGCTGCCCGGATTGCCATCGCCACTGTGCTGCGGGCCGACATCGGCATGGGCCAGCTGGAAGCCCTGCTCGCCGAGCAGTTCACGCAGGCGCGGCAGGCTGCTTTCCAGCGCCTGGCGGACATCGACGTGCGGGCTGCTGAAGCTGGCATGCACCTTGTCGCCGTTCATCTGCAGGCGCACGTCCACCGGCCCCAGGTCTTCCGGATTGAGGCGGATGTGGGCATGGCCGATCTTCTGGTCGGCCAGCCAGCCGATGCGTGCGCCGATGGCCTGGTCGAAACCATCGTCGCCCAGCACCGGCTTCGGTGTGGGTTCGCCATTGAAGACGGCATTGCTGGCCAGTGCGGCCTTCAGATCCTGCAGGGCGGCGGGCAGCGGGGGTTGCAGCGGTGCCGGCGGCGCGCGGTCGCCGATCTGCAGGCCGTCGCCGTCGTCTGCACGATCCAACGCCTTGCCACCCAGCACCAGCTCGGGCAACGGCAGGCCGCTGGCCTCAGCGTCGCTGGCAGCGGATGCCGATGCACTGGTGGCTGGCGCTGCCGCGCCTTGTGCCGCGTTGGCGGCTACTGCGGCGGCCGGCAGTGCCGGTGCAGCGGAGGGCAGCGCGCCGCCGTCGGTATCGCTGGCGGTTGGCGGCGGCAGCGCCGGTGTCGGATCGACGCCGGTGGGCACGGCCAGCATCAGGCCAGCCAATCCCAGTGGCGGCCAGGGTGCGTCGTCCGCGCTGGCCGGGGTGTCCTTGTCGTCGGCGGCTGCCGACGCTGCCGGTGCAGCGGGTGTCGATGGCGTGGCGTCCGTGGCGGTGGCTTCGGCGTCGGACGATCGCGGCGTCGCCTTGCCAGGATTGCCATCGGAGGTTGACGTGGCGGTGGCCGGTTTCGCGGGACTGCTGGCGGTGGCCGCGGCTCCGGTAGTGCCGGTCGACGCGCTGCCGCCCTGCAGCATCTGGCCGAAATCCTTGCGCGAATCACTGCTCGAGGTGCGCGCAGTGCTGGCATTGCCGCTGCCGCCAGGCGTCGGTGCGCTGGCGTTGCTGCTCAGGGGCGAGGGCATCACGACCGGCCTCCCTGCTCGCCATCATCCTGGTCTTCGGTCTGCGCCAGGCGCGCGCGGCGTGCGCCGATGTCATCCATCTCGCGCTGGTCGCGGCGGTCGGTCACCACCTTTTCCTGCGCGCGATAGCTGGCGGCCAGCTGCTCCAGCACCGCCTTGTCACGGCTGGCCAGGATCAGGCGCGCACGCTCGGCTTCCACCTTCTCGCGGTTGCCGTTGACGGTCTGCTGCTGCTGTTCCACCGCACTGTCCAGCCGGTCCAGGAAGGCGCGCCGGTTCAACAGCTGCGCCGGGCTGGTCGCGGCCATCTGCGCGTCGGCCATCTGTTGCGAGGCATATTCCTCGGCGTAGCGACGCAGTTCGTCCAGGCGCGACAGATGGGTGTCGAGCACGCTCTGGCGCTCGGCCAGGTCGCGGGCGACCGCATCCTCATGTTCCTGGGCCCGCTTCAGCAGCGGATCGATGCGCTTGGACTGGATCATGTCAGCCTCTCATTCTCTTGTTCCACCAAGCGCTGCAACGCCGCCTGGCTGTGCGGTAGATCTGCGGCCTTGGCGACATCCTGGCCGAGGAATTCCATGATTTCCGGCCAGCGCTCAAGGGCTTCATCGGTCGCGGCGTCGTTGCCGCGCTGATAGGCACCGATGGCGATCAGGTCGCGGTTGGCCGAGTAGGCCGAGACCAGCCGCTTCAGCTTGCGGATGCGCAGGCGCCACGGTTCGTCGGCGATTTCCGTGACCACGCGGCTGACCGACGATTCCACATCGATGGCCGGGTACAGGCCGCTGTCGGCCACCCGGCGCGAGAGCAGGATGTGGCCGTCGAGAATCGCGCGTGCGGCATCGGCGATCGGATCCTGCGGATCGTCGCCCTCGGTCAGCACGGTGTAGAAGGCGGTGATCGATCCGCGGCCCTTGGCGCCGTTGCCTGCACGTTCAACCAGTGCCGGCAGCTTGGCGAACACCGATGGCGGGTAGCCGCGTGTAGTGGGCGGCTCGCCCACCGACAGGCCGATCTCGCGCTGTGCCTGCGCGAAGCGGGTCAGCGAATCCATCAGCAGCAGGACGTTCAGGCCCTGGTCGCGGAACCACTCGGCGATGGCGGTGGCGCGGTAGGCGCCATGCAGGCGGGCCAGCGGCGGCCGGTCGGCCGGGCTGGCCACCACCACTGCACGACGCAGGCCTTCCTCGCCGAGGGTGCTTTCAACGAAATCGCGCACTTCGCGGCCACGCTCACCGATCAGGCCGACCACGATCACGTCGGCGGCGGTGTAGCGGGTCATCATGCCCAGCAGCGTCGACTTGCCGACGCCGGAGCCGGCGAACAGGCCGACACGCTGGCCACGGCCGATCGGCAGCAGCGCATTGATCGCGCGCACGCCCACGTCCAGTGGCTGGGTGATGGGTTCGCGTGCCAGCGGATTGATTGAAACGCCGGCCATGCCGACGTGGCCTTCCGCACGGATCGGGCCCTTGCCATCCAGCGGTACGCCGTCGCTGTCGATGACGCGACCGAGCAGCCCTTCGCCCACTTCCACGCCGCCACGCCGCGCCGACGGCACCACCCGCGCATTCGGCAGCAGGCCGTGCAGTTCGGCGCTGGGCATCAGGTAGGTGCGTTCGCCGGCGAAGCCGACCACTTCGGCATCGACCCAGCCGCCGTCGACCACTTCCACCTTGCAGCTGGCGCCGAGCGGCGCTTCGCAGCCGACGGCCTCCAGGGTCAGGCCAACCGCCCGGCGCAGCACGCCCTCGCGGATCAGCCCGCGGCCGTGCGCGGTGTCGACCTTCAGGCTGTCCAGGCGGTTGCCCAGGCGCAGATTGCGGGCAACGGCCCAGTCGGCCGGAGGCGACGGTGTCGCGGCGGTATCGGTGTTCATGCGATGGCTCCGGTCTGGCGGATCACGGCGTCCAACGCGCCGCGCAGGCGGGCTTCCAGGGTGCCGTCGATGCGCACCGCTTCGGCATGCACGCGCAGGTCACCACGGCTCAGGCTGGTGTCAGGCACCAGCCGCTGCTGCGGCGACAGGGTCAACAACGGGGCGAGGGCGGTGATGTCATCCGGATGCAGGCGCACTTCCACCTCACGGCTGCTGCCGCCAACGGCGTCAATCGCCTCGTCGACCAGTTGCCCCAACAGCGCCGGATCGGCCTCGTAGGCACGGCCGACCAGCGCACCGGCGATGCGTACCGCCAGTTCGCCGAGCGCGCCGACCACTTCATTTTCCAGACGCGCCAGCGGCCGCCCGAAGTTGTCGAGGATGCCCTCGATCTGTGCGACCAGTCGGCGTACCTCGGCCTGGCCCTGGCTGAAGCCATCGGCATGGCCATGGTCGAAACCCTCCTTCTCGGCGCTGTCCTGGATCGCCTGGATTTCTTCCAGAGTAGGCAGCTGCAGCGGCGGCTCCGGCTCATGTTCGGGGTCCGGCTCGGTGAGTTCGAAGGCATGTTCGTGGTCCAGCACCGGTTCGGGCTGGGCCAGCAGGTCCGGGGCAAGCCAGCGCACGACGTTGCTCACAACATCGCCTCCGCGCTGCCACCGATGGTGACGGTGCCTTCATCGGCCATGCGCTTGACGATGGCCAGGATCTCGCGCTGCGCCACTTCCACGTCGGACAGGCGCACCGGGCCGCGTGCTTCCATGTCTTCCAGCAGGATCTCGGCCGCGCGCTGGGACATGTTGCGGGTGATCTTGTCGCGCACCTTGATGTCGGCGCCGCGCAGGGCCAGGCCCAGTCGTTCGCCGCTGACCTCGCGCAGCACCAGCTGCATCTCGCGGTCGTCCAGGTCCACCAGGTCGTCGAACACGAACATCAGGTCCTGGATGCGGCCGCTCAGCGGTGCGTCGATGCGTGCGATTTCGCCCAGGATCGCCTGGTCCTGGCCGCTGTCCATGAAGTTGAGGATGTTGGCCGCACACTGCACGCCGCCGATATTGGACGACTTCAGGTTCTGGTTGCCGGCGAACTGGCGTTCCATGATCTCGTTGAGCTCGTTCAGCGCATTGGGCGGAATGCCGTCGAGGGTGGCGATACGCAGCAACACGTCCACACGGGTGCGGTCGGGCAGCAGCTTCAGCGCGTCGGCAGCCTGGTCGGTTTCCAGGTGTGCCATCACGATGGCGATGATCTGCGGGTGCTCGTTGCGCACCAGGTCGGCCACCGCACGCGGGTCCATCCACTTCAGTGCGTCCAGGCCGGTGGTATTGCGGCCCAGCAGGATGCGGTCGATCAGGTTGCCGGCCTTTTCGCTGCCCAGCGCCTGCACCAGCATGTTGCGGATGTAGTCGTCCGAGCCCACACCCAGCGAGGTCTTCGAGCCCAGTTCCTGGCTGAACTGGTCCATCACCCGTTCCACCTGTTCGCGGGTGATGTCGGACATGGTGGCCATGGCGATGCCGATCTTCTGCACCTCCTTCGGCTCCATGTGGCGCAGCACTTCGGCCGCGTCCAGTTCACCCAGCGACAGCAGCAGGACGGCGGCGCGCTGCACGCCGGTCAGGGGCGCGACCTCAGTCATTGGCCACCCAGCCCTTGACCACCTGGGCCACGCGCTTGGAGTCGGTCTTCACGGCTTCACGCGCCATCCGCAGTCGTTCCTCATAGGAATCCACCGGCAGGGCCAATGCTTCCGGCCCGCCCAGGCTGGCCCGATCGGCGCCGAGCGCCGGCAGCGGGGTGCCATCGTCATCGACCAGCTGCACGTCCGCGGTATGCGGCTCCAGCGCCAGTTCTTCGTTCTTGCGGTTCTGCCCGGTGATGCCGCGCAGTGCCGGGCGCAGCACGCCGAACAGCAGCGCCATCACCACCAGTGCACCCAGCAGCATGCGTCCGGCATCGTGCACCCACGGCAGTTCCCACCAGTTCGGGCCTTCCACCGGCGTGGTGTCACGCACGAACGGGGCATTCATCACCGACACGGTGTCGCCGCGCTCGGCACTGAAGCCGACGGCCTGCTTGACCAGTGCCTCGACCCGGGTCAGTTCGGCCGCCGACAGCGGCTGCGGTGCAACCTTGCCGTTGGCGCCGGCGCGCGGCACGTTGTCCACCAGCACGGCTACCGACACGCGCTTGATGCGGCCGGCCGGCTGCCGGGTGTGCTGCAGGGTACGGTCCAGCTCGTAGTTGCGGGTCGCGTTCTTGCTGCTTTCGGTCGGCGCCTGCGTGGTGGCTGGTGCGGCGGCCTGGCCCGGCGGGCTGTTGCTGGTCGCACCCGGTACGCCCTGCGGGCCCGGCGTGCTGCTGCTGTTCTCGCTCATCTGCTCGCTGCGCAGCTTCTGCGGCTCGCCGTTGTACAGCTCGCGCGCTTCTTCGGTCACCGAGAAGTCCATGTCCACGCTGACTTCCGGATTGACCCGGCCGGGGCCGGTCATCGGTTCCAGCAGTTCGCGGATGCGCTGGTTGAACGAGGTTTCCTGGCGGCGCACCTGTTCGAACTGGGCGGCGTTGACCGCCGCTTCGCTGTTCGGGTCGCTGACGCTGAGCATGCGACCGCTCTGGTCGACCACGGTGACGCGTTCCGGCGCCAGATCGGGAATGGCGGCAGCCACCATGTGCACGATCGCATCGACCTGGCTGCGTTCCAGCTGCTGGCCGCCGCGCAGTTCCAGGGTGACCGAGGCACTGGCCACGTCACGCTGGCGGGTGAACGCGCTGGGCTTGGGAATGGCCAGGTGCACGCGCGAATCGCGCACCGGGCGCAGCGTATTGATGGTGCGCGACAGTTCGGTTTCCAGCGCGTGCTGGTAGCGCGCGCTTTCCACGAACTGGCTGACACCGAAACCGGGGTCGCGCTCCATCAGCTCGAAGCCGAGCTTGCCGCTGTCGGTCAGGCCCGAGCCCGCCAGTTTCAGGCGGGCATCGTGCAGGTTCTTTTCCGGCACGGTGATGCCACCGGTAGCCGGGTCCAGCTGGAACGGAATCTGTGCGGCACGCAGCAGGTCGGTCGCTTCAGCGGTGGCCTTCTGGTCCAGGCCGGTGTACAGCGGCACCATGCCCGGCTTCTGCGACCAGAAGAACACGAACAGCCCGGCCGCTACGGCCACGGCGATCATCGCCATCAGTCCGAGCCGACGGGTGATCTGCAGGCTTTGCAGCCGGTCGAACCACTGGCCCGCCTTTTCGGCGTTCAGGGATTCCTTGGAGAGCGACAGGGCCATGCGGTTCTATCCTTACAGCGGCATGTTCATCACGTCCTGGTAAGCCTGGACGAGACGGTTACGGACTTCCACGGTGGCGCGGAAGGCGATCTGGGACTGCTGCGAGGCGACCATCACCTTGGCCAGGTCGGCGCCGGGTTCACCCAGTTCGAAGGCCTTGGCGAGGGCGCCGGATTTCTGTTGCGCGTTGTTGACGCCGGCGATGGCGCCGCGCAGGGTTTCGGTGAAGCTGGCAGGCTGGACCTGCGGCGCATCCAGCACCGTGCCCGGCAGGGCATTGCTACGCGGCGCTTCGGCCAGCGGGTTGAGCGCGGGCTGTCCCACCTGGGTCTGGTAGGAGCGGATCTGGGAAAGGATCGAAGTGACGGAGTGGGACATCTGCAACGGTTCCAGAAACAGGGATGGGGGTGTCTGCTGGAGCTAGTGCAAGTGCCGTGCCGAAATCGCTGATCGGTTCAGTGACGTGACGGTTGGGGGGGTGTTCGGCAGGGCTGCGCCCTGCACCTGCCGAAGCAACGTCAACGTCAACGTCAAAAACCTGCATTCCGTGGGATGGCGGGGTGGGTCCGGTTGCGGGGGACGCCGTAAACCCGTCCTTGGGGGCTTGGCCGCGGCATGGAT